>NZ_JAJB01000079.1:0-37486 GCF_000583215.1 Brevibacterium sp. VCM10 | reverse complement strand
GGTTGCTGGGCCGCCGTCAGGTAGCAATAAGGGGAGGGGTTAGGGGGTGAGGGCGGCTGCGAGTTCGTGGGGGCGGCGTGATGAGACGAGCCAGTACGGGGTGGGGTCCGTAGCATCGTCGAGATCGATGCGGACGACGGATTTCGCCCACGGGCGGATCTTGAGGAAAGCGCGCGCATCGAGATCGACACCGCGGGCCCGGCGGGCCTCCTCGCCGTCGAAGGCGACCGCGCCCGGAACGAACCTGCGGTCGATATGCGCTTCGCCCACGAACAGCTGACGTTCGGTGACGATGATCGAGACCGTCAGCGAGTTGAGCCACCAGGCGAAGAGGACGAAGCTGACGACGGGAAGGACGACGGTGCCGAGCTGCCAGACGGGCATGACCATGAGCGCCGTCGACAATGCGGCCACCACGACGAGGATCCACATGCCGATCGAGGGACGGACCTTCTCCTGAAAGACCACATGGGTTCCGGATTGAGTTGCTGCCATGGGGCCATTGTCCCATAGCGAGAAGATTGGCCACGCTCAGGCTGGAGCGTTAGAGTGCTTCTTTGTGACGGAAACCGTGAAGATCAACCTCCAGCTCCTCGACGCGGGCATGAGCGCACCCACCTACGCGCATGCGGGCGATGCCGGGGCGGACCTGCGTTCGACGATCGACTTCGTCCTCGAACCTTTCGAGCGTCGTGTTGTGCCGACCGGAATCGCGATCGCCCTGCCGGAGGGCTATGCGGCCTTCGTCCACCCGCGTTCGGGGCTGTCGAGCAAGCACGGGGTCACCGTCGTCAACGCTCCTGGCACCATCGACGCCGGATATCGCGGCGAGATCAGGGTGCCGCTGATCAACCTCGATGCGAAGACCCCGCTGCGCGTCGTCCGCGGCGACCGCATCGCCCAACTCGTGATCCAATCGATCGCCCACGCCGACTTCGACATCGTCGAATCCCTTGATGACAGCGCCCGTGGCGCCGGGGGATTCGGATCCACCGGCGGAATCGACGCCGGCCTCAGCGAAAAGGAGAAGTGAGGACTCATGGGACTGTTCTCCCGGTTCAAGAAATCCACACCGACGACCGATGACGACGTCCGCACCGCCGACGATGAACTCGACGCCCAGGATGCAGACACCGACACCGAGTCTGCCGAACGCGCAGACGATGACGTCGATATCGACGCGGCCGAGTCCGATGACGAGGCGACCGAGTCCGACGACATCGACGAGGAAGAGGCGCTGCTGGAGAAGTCAGCGCCCTTCGACCGGTCCGACAAGGGCCCGTTCGACATCTCCGAGGAGTATCCCGAACACGACCGCCTCGACCTCGGCGCACTCAAGGTGCCCGTCGTCGACGGAATGCAGGTGCGCCTGGACACGGACGACGATTCCCAGCGCGTGCTGGCAGTGACCCTCATCCACGACGGCGGAGGCATCCAGCTTCAGGCGTTCGCGACCCCACGGTCCGAAGGCCTGTGGAACACGGTGCGCAGCCAGCTCGCCGAATCCGTGACCAAACAGGGCGGGGAATCGACCGAGCTGCACACCTCTCTCGGCAAGGAACTGGCCATAGAAGTTCCGGCGAAGACGGAATCCGGCCGTCCCGGCAAACGCGCCATGCGCTTCGCCGGCATCGACGGACCACGCTGGTTCGTCCGCGCCGTGTTCTCCGGCAAGGCCGTGACCGATGACGAGGTGCGCGCCGAACTCTCCGCACTCTTCCGCGGAGTCGTTGTCGACCGCGGTCAGGAGGCCATGGCTCCCCGCGAACTCATCGCCCTGACCGCCCCGCAGGTCGACCAGAGCAAGACGGAGGAGAAGGACGAGGACGAGCTCAACCCCTTCGAACGCGGGCCCGAGATCACAGAGGTCCGCTGAGCGGCGATGCGGAACCTCATTCCCCGCCTCGTGCGTGAGTTCGGATCCCGTGAGGCCGAGGCACGGGCCGATCTGCGTCTGGTCAGTCAGATTCCCGGGGTCATCCCGGTCGAAGAGCTAGAGGCGCGAAAGACCTCACGCATCGCGGGAGTCGTCTCGGCGACGACCCAGTCGTGCAGCGCCGACAGCCCCAGGCTCGATGTCACCGTGGCCGACGGCACCGGCGAAGCCCGCGCCCAATTCCTCGGACGTCGGGAGATCAGCGGCATCCGTCCCGGATCCCTCATCGTCTTGGAAGGACGATTCTGCGGCAAGGACGGAGTGCTCACCGCACACAATCCCGTCTACGAACTCCTGCAGACGCGCGACGACTCCGAGGACTGACCGGTCCTCAGACACCGGTCAGTCTCCACCGCCGAGTTGCCGAGTCGTTCCGCGCGCCCGCCGATGACTGAGCCGCCTCAGCGCTCGGCGTTTCCGTCGGCCGTCGCGGTCTCCTGCAGCAGTGCGAGCAGCGCCGGCTCCTGATCGGGGGAGGAGAGGAAGAACAGCTCGTCTCCGGCTTCGATGACGTCATCGGCGCTCGGGGCGAACGCCCGCGAATTGCGGATGATCGCCACCAGCACAGTATCGAGCGGGAAGGTGATCCCGCCGACGCGCTCGGCCACGAGCTCGGCATTCTCGTGCACGGTGAACTCGAGCAGCCCTGCCTGACCGCGTTCGAAGCTCATGAGGTGGACCAGACCGCCGACCTCCACGGCTTCCTCCACGAGCGCGGTCATCAGGCGCGGAGTCGACACCGCGACGTCGACGCCCCAGTTATCGTCGAAGAGCCATTCGTTCTTCGGGTTGTTCACGCGCGAGACGGTCCGCGGCACCCCGAATTCGGTCTTCGCCAGCAGCGAGAGCACGAGATTGGTCTTGTCGTCGCCCGTCGCGGCCACGACGACATCGGCCTCCTCCAGCCCAGCCTCGGCGAGACCGGCGAGCTCACACGCATCGGAGAGCAGCCATTCGGCGCCCGGAATGCGCTCATGACCCAGCGCCTCCTTGCTCTGATCGATGAGGAGGACCGTATGGTCCTTGTCCAGCAGCTCCCGGGCTACCGAGCGTCCGACGGAACCGGCACCGGCGATGATGACTCTCATTCTTCTTCCTCCACGGTTCGCACGGGCTGATCGAGGATCCGTTCGATCTCGCCGAGGCGGTCGACCGGAGCCATGAGATGAACGAGATCCCCGTCCTGGAGGAGCAGATCATCATGGGCGACGATGCCCTCTGACAGGCGGGTGACATAGGCGACCCGCGCCTTGGTCCGTGCTTCGATCTCCTTGATCGGCCGCGCCACCCAGCCCGGATCCAGATGCACCTCCGCCAGGACGAGTCGGCCCGAGGGCTCACGGTATTCGGTGATCGAGCCCTGCGGGACGAGCTTGCGCATCACCTGCTCGGCCGTCCACCGCACGGTGGGCACGGTGGGGATGCCGAGCCGTTCGAAGACCTGCGCCCGGTTCGGATCGTAGATGCGCGCGGCGACATTGCTCACGCCGAAGGTTTCGCGAGCGACACGCGCGGCGAGGATATTCGAATTGTCACCGCTCGAGACGGCGGCGAAGGCGAAGGCCTCGGCGGTCTTCGCCTGGGACAGGGTCTCCCGGTCGAATCCGACCCCAGTGATCGTCGAGCCGCTGAAATCCCGACCGAGCTTGAGGAACGAGTCGGGATTCCGGTCGACGACTGCGACGGAGTGCCCATTCGCGTCAAGGGCCTTGGCCAGGGACGCCCCGACTCGGCCGCAGCCCATAATCACGAAGTGCATGGGTAATCCTTCCCGCAGTGATCTACCATTGGTTGCCGTGGCCAGCAGTTTTTCTGATGCCGTCAAAAGACTACTCGTTGGACGGCCCTTCCGCAGTGAGGACAGGCGTGCGCCTGCGCTGAAGAAGCGCATCGCGATGCCCGTCTTCGCCTCCGACATGCTCTCATCGGTGGCCTATGCGCCCGATGAGATCCTGCTGGCACTGTCACTGACCTCACTCGTGGCCCTGACCGTGGCCCCCTGGATCGGTGTGGCCGTCGGCATCGTCATCCTCGTGATCGTCGCCTGCTACCGCATCAACGTGCGTGCCTATCCCTCCGGCGGGGGCGACTACGAGGTGGCCTCGAAGAATCTCGGCTCCGGGGCCGGTCTCGTGGTGGCCGCGGCTCTCCTCGTCGACTACGTGCTCACCCTGGCTGTGTCGATGACGGTCTTCGCCGCCTATATCACCACGGCCTTCCCGATGCTCGCTCCCTACCGTGTGCCCGTGGCCATCGTCGGCATCCTGCTCATCTGCTTCGCCGGTCTGCGCGGCTCACGAGCCACTCCGATGCTGCTGGCCGTGCCGACCTACCTGTTCCTGGGCGCGGTGTTCCTGACGATGTCGGTCGGTCTCATCCGGGTCGGACTCGGCGACACCCCGCACGCCGAGACCGCGGACTACACGGTCGTGCACAGCAATATCGGCGACCAGGCGACTCTCGGCCTGGCCACCGTCCTCATCGTCCTCCGCGCCTTCTCCTCCGGAGCAGTCGCCCTGGCCGGAGTGCAGACCGTGGCCACAGCGGTACCGGCATTCAAGAAGCCGCGCGGCAAGAATGCCGGCAACACCCTGCTGCTGTCGGGACTGCTCGCGGCTCTCATGCTCACGGGGCTGACCTATCTGGCATCGGTCACCGGCATCAAATACGTCGACGACCCGCATATCTACCTCGTCCGCGCAGACGGCAGCCCGGTCAGCGCCGAATACGAACAGGAACCCGTCCTCGCGCAGCTCGCACACGCGATCTTCGACAACGCGCCGGCGATGTTCTTCATCGTCGTGCTCATCACCGCGCTCGTGCTCATCGCTGCGGCGAACACCGCAGTCGAGGGCTTCCCCGGACTGGCCTCCCGACTGGCCCGCGACGAATTCCTGCCGCGGCAGCTGGCGACGAAGGGCGACCGCCTCACCTTCTCCAACGGCATCCTGCTGCTGGCCGCGGCCGCGATCGTCCTCGTCATCGCCACCTCCGCCTCGGCGACGGTGCTCATCCAGCTCTACCTCGTCGGGGTCTTCGTCAGCTTCGTCCTCGGCCAAGCGGGAATGGTGCTGCACTGGCGCAAACGCCTGCGCCTGGTCATCGACTCGAAGACGCGGATGCGGATGCATGTCAACCGGGTCGTCAACGCCGTCGGCTGTGTGCTCGCCGCCGGTGTCCTCATCGTCGTCATCGTCTCGAAGTTCCTCGCCGGAGCCTGGCTGGCCGTCGCCGCCATGGCCGGGCTCTACCTCGTCATGGGGGCCATCCACCGTCACTATTCGCGAGTGGCCCGCGAGCTCGCCCCCGATGCGGATGTGAACTCACGGACGATCCCGTCGAACACCCACGCCATCGTCGTCGTCAGCGAAATCGACAAACCGACGATGCGGGCCCTGTCCTACGCGCGAGTGACCCGGTCGAGCCAGCTCGAAGCCGTCACCGTGGCCGTGGACGAAGAGGCCGCGGCCGGTCTGCAGAAGAGGTGGAACGAGATGGAGCTGCCGGTGCCGCTGACCGTGCTCGGCTCGCCGTACCGCGAACTCGTCCGCCCGATGCTCGCCCATATCCTCGCCATCCGCCGCAGATCGCCCAGAGACCTCGTCATCGTCTACATCCCGCAGTTCGTCGTCGGCCGCTGGTGGGAGCACATCCTGCACAACCAGGTGGCTCTCAAACTGCGCACCCGACTGCTGCTGGTGCCCAACGTCGTCGTGGTCTCCGTGCCCTGGCGACTGAAATCCTTCTCCCGACAGTACGGCGGAGACGGCCCCGACGCCGACACCCAGCTGTACAGACAGGCATAGAACACGCATGAGCGACACCTCGGTTCCCGCCAGGGAACTCACCCTCGACATCGAGGCACCGGCGGCCGGCGGCACCACCATCGCCCGACACGACGGCCAGGTCGTCTTCGTCACCGGAGCCCTGCCCGGTGAGAAGGTCCGAGTCCGCACCGAGGCGGGACCGCCCGCCCGATTCCTCCGCGCGACCGTCACCGAGGTGGTCGAGGCCTCTGCCCATCGCGTGCCCGACCGTCGCCTCGACTATGTCTCCACCGGACCGGCCGACGGCTCCGGTGCGGGATCCGCTGCGGGCAGCGGTGGTCGGCCCGTGCCGGGGTCGGCCGGATTCGGCGGCATGGAATTCGCCCATGTCGACCTGGCCCACTCCCGCACTCTCAAAGCCGAGGTGCTGCACGACCAGCTCAAGCGCATCGGCCACATCGACGCCGACCCCGAGGTGCTGCCCGCGCCGGGCGAGACCGACGGCACCGACTGGCGCACACGTGTGCAGCTGGCCGTCGACGATGCCGGCCGCGCCGGAATGCTCGCCCCCAGATCCCACGAGGTCATCCCCGTGACCACGCCGCCCCTGGCCGCCGGGCCCCTGCACGAGCTCGACATCGCGGGGCTGCATGCGCCGGGGGTGCGCCGGCTCGAATTCGCGTGGGCCGGTGACCGCGGTGCGCTCATCGTCCGCGGTCGGCCCACCGCGCAGGTCCTCGACGCAATCGAAGCCTGGCTGCCGACCTCCTTCTCACTCCTCGCCGAGGCGGCCGAACCGGAGAACGGCCGTGGCCGTGGCCGCGGTGGCCGTCCCCGTGGGCGCAGGCGCGCCCAAGCGTCTGCGCGTCCGCTGCGAGTCCTCCGCGGTGAGTCCACCCTGACCGAAACGGTCGACGGTCGTGACTTCGCCGTCGGCGCAGACGGCTTCTGGCAGGTCCACCGGAGCGCGGCCGCACTGCTCAGCTCGGAGGTCGTCACAGCACTGCCTGCCGATGTCGATGCGATCACCGACCTCTACTGCGGGGTCGGACTCCTCGGCATCGCTGCGGCCCGGGCCACCGGTGCACCCCTGTTCGGGGTCGAAGGGGTGGCCGCGGCCATCGCGCATGCGCGCGAGAACGCCGCCGATCTCGAGGCCCGCTTCCTCGCGCTCGGCGTCGACCGGGCCCGACTGCCCGATTCGGACGTGATCATCCTCGACCCGCCGCGGGCGGGCGCCGGGAGGAAGGTCGCCTCGGCGATCATCGAATCCTCCGCCCGCACCGTCGTCTACGTCTCCTGCGACCCGGCCACGCTGGCCCGGGACCTCGCAGCTCTCACGGGTGGGGGATTCGCGATCGAGAGCCTCACCGGTTTCGACCTCTTCCCGCTGACCGCGCACCTGGAGACCATCACAGTCCTCAGACGGTGACCGGGCGGCGGGGGAGGAGGACGAGCGCAATGAGGGCGATGAACGTCGTGAGGAAGCCCCACAGCCCCCACCAGCCGCCCGACCGGCCCTTCTCCTTCGCGAACGAGCTGCAGACGACGGCGAAGATGATGCCGACGAGCAGTGCGCCGAAACCGAATCCGGCGCCTATGGTGAACGGGTCCATGAGAACTCCTCGGTGGTGACACGCTGGTGCGATGCGTTCGACTGTGCGTCTCACGCTAGGCCGTCAGGCCCGGCCGCGGCCCTGGTGACGCCCGCACGAGGACGTGCGGAAAACCCGATCGCCGGGCTCCGTTCGTCCGTGTGCCATGGTGGTCAAAGCCCCTCAAATACGATAGAATTTATCTTGACGTCAAGATACTTTTGGAAACATATGTGTCGCGTAAATCGGTGCGCGATGCAAGGGTCCGACCGTCGAGTCGGACGGGCCCGGTTTCGTGGATGAGTATCGGATGAAACAGGAGAATCACGATGAGCAACGTCGATACGTTCAAATCGAAGAGCACCCTGACCGTCGGCGATAAGGATTATGAGATCTATCGCCTGGATCAGGTCAAAGGGTCGGAGAAGCTTCCCTTCAGCCTCAAGGTGCTGTTGGAGAACCTGCTGCGCACGGAAGACGGCGCCAACATCACTTCGGAACATATTGAAGCCCTCGGCAGCTGGGACCCCAATGCCGAACCCGATACGGAGATCCAGTTCACTCCGGCCCGCGTGGTGATGCAGGACTTCACCGGCGTGCCCTGCATCGTCGACCTCGCCACCATGCGTGAGAAGGTCGTCGAGCTCGGCGGCAGCCCGGACCAGGTCAACCCGCTGGCTCCGGCCGAGCTGGTCATCGACCACTCGGTACAGATCGACCGCTTCGGCACCGCCGACGCCGTCGAACTCAACATGGACATCGAATACCAGCGCAACGGTGAGCGCTACCAGTTCCTGCGCTGGGGCCAGACCGCATTCGAAGACTTCAAGGTCGTGCCTCCGGGCATGGGCATCGTCCACCAGGTCAACATCGAGCACCTGGCTCGCGTGGTCATGCCGCGCGAGGTCGACGGAGTCCTCCGGGCCTACCCGGACACCCTCGTCGGCACCGACTCGCACACCACGATGGTCAACGGCCTCGGTGTGCTCGGTTGGGGCGTCGGCGGCATCGAGGCAGAGGCCGCCATGCTCGGCCAGCCCGTGTCGATGCTCATCCCGCGCGTCGTCGGCTTCAAGCTCACCGGTGAGATCCCCTCCGGTGTCACGGCCACGGATGTTGTGCTCACGATCACCGATATGCTCCGTCAGCACGGCGCCGTCGGCAAGTTCGTCGAGTTCTACGGCAAGGGCGTCGCCGAGGTGCCGCTGGCCAACCGTGCGACCATCGGCAACATGAGCCCCGAGTTCGGTTCGACCGCCGCGATCTTCCCGATCGACGAAGTCACCATCGACTACCTCAAGCTCACCGGCCGCTCGGACGAGCAGATCCAGCTCGTCGAGGACTACGCCAAGACGCAGGGACTCTGGCACGATCCGGACAACGAAGTCGAGTACTCCGAGTACCTCGAACTCGACCTGTCCACCGTGGTGCCCTCGATCTCCGGACCGAAGCGCCCGCAGGACCGCATCGAGCTCTCCGACGCCAAGAACCAGTTCGCCAAGGACATCCACAACTACGCCGCTCCCGGCGAAGAGAACAAGTCCGTGGACGTCAGCACCGCTGACGGACGCAACTTCGAGCTGGCCAACGGTGCCGTGGCGATCGCTTCGATCACGTCCTGCACCAACACCTCGAACCCCTCGGTGATGATGGCCGCCGGCCTGCTGGCACGTAATGCCCGCAAGCGCGGACTCAACTCGAAGCCGTGGGTCAAGACCTCGATCGCACCGGGTTCGAAGGTCGTCACCGAGTACTACAACAAGGCCGGCCTCATCGAGGACCTCGAAGCGCTGAACTTCTACATCGTCGGCTACGGCTGCACCACCTGCATCGGCAACTCCGGTCCGCTGGACTCGGAGATCTCGAACACCATCCAGGACAACGACCTCTCGGTCACCGCAGTCCTGTCGGGCAACCGCAACTTCGAGGGCCGCATCAGCCCGGATGTGAAGATGAACTACCTCGCTTCGCCTCCGCTGGTCATCGCCTACGCACTGGCCGGCACCATGGACTTCGACTTCGAGAACCAGCCCCTGGGCAAGGACTCGGACGGCGTCGACGTCTACCTGGCCGACCTGTGGCCCACGCCCGACGAGGTCGAGTCCGTCATCGCCGATTCGATCTCGACGGACATGTTCGACAACGAATACGGTCGCATCTTCGACGGTGACGAGCGCTGGCAGCAGCTCGACACCCCCGAAGGCAAGGTCTTCGAGTGGGACGACGAGTCGACCTACGTGCGCAAGCCCACCTTCTTCGACGGCATGGGTCTCAAGCCCGAAGCCGTCAAGGACATCAAGGGCGCCCGCGTGCTCGCGAAGCTCGGCGACTCGGTGACCACCGACCACATCTCGCCCGCAGGTTCCTTCAAGGCCGACACCCCGGCCGGCAAGTACCTCGTCGAGCACGGCGTCGAGCGCAAGGACTTCAACTCCTACGGCTCGCGTCGCGGCAACCACGAAGTGATGATCCGCGGAACGTTCGCGAACATCCGTCTGCAGAACCAGCTCCTCGACGGAGTCCAGGGTGGCTTCACCCGCGACTTCTCCCAGGAGGGCGGACCGCAGACGACGATCTACGACGCCTCCGTGAACTACCAGGCCGCCGGCACCCCGCTGGTCGTCCTCGGTGGCAAGGAGTACGGCTCGGGATCCTCACGTGACTGGGCCGCCAAGGGCACGAAGCTGCTCGGCGTCGAGGCCGTCATCACCGAGAGCTTCGAGCGCATCCACCGCTCGAACCTCATCGGCATGGGCGTTCTGCCGCTGCAGTTCCCCGCCGGCGAATCCGCTGATTCGCTCGGACTCGACGGCACCGAGACCTTCTCCATCGAAGGCGTCACGGAGCTCAACGAGGGCAGGACCCCGGCGACCGTCAAGGTCACCGCCGAGAAGGAAGACGGCACCAAGGTCGAATTCGACGCCGTCGTCCGCATCGACACCCCGGGTGAAGCCGACTACTACCGCAACGGCGGCATCCTGCAGTACGTTCTGCGTCAGCTCGCAGAAGCCTGATCACAGGAGACGAGGCCTGAGCGGCGACTTCGCCGCACCAGGCTGAGCTGTGAGTCTGCGACTCGCGGCAGTCGGTTCGCGCTGAGGCGCTGAACCGAGATGGACCGAAGGCCGGTGGGATACGTCCCACCGGCCTTCGTCGTCCCCGGATGCATCGAGCCTGCCGTTCGCTCGACACCCGGCACCGTCCGCGGGAATCCGTGCGCTGGTGGTCGGTCGCCTCGGCGAGGGCCGGCACGCGCCCAATAGGGTGAGCGACTCACCCGTGCGCGATAGGATGGGGCGAATGGAATCTGTCCGCCAACGATGACGTCAGAACTGAGGCCGCATGACCTTTCTCGAATCCCTCGGCTCGCCCGCCGATCTGCGTCGACTCGACGCGTCGGAATGCGACGTGCTGGCCAAAGAGATCCGCGACTACCTCATCACGACCGTGTCCGGCACGGGCGGGCATCTGGGTCCCAACCTCGGCGTCGTCGAACTGACCATAGGCATCCACCGCACCTTCGACTCGCCGCGCGACACGATCATCTTCGACGTCGGCCACCAGACATATGTGCACAAGCTGCTCACCGGCCGCCGGGAGGAATTCGCCACCCTGCGGCAGCGTGACGGACTCTCCGGCTATCCGAGCCGGTCCGAGAGCGATCATGACGTCGTCGAGAACTCCCACGCCTCGGCCTCGCTGTCCTGGGCCGACGGCATCGCCAAGGCCCGTCAGCTGAAGGGTGAGGACGACCGCCACGTCGTCGCCGTCATCGGCGACGGGGCCCTGACCGGGGGAATGGCTTGGGAAGCGCTCAACACCATCGCCGCCGACACCTCCACCCCGCCCAGGCGGCTGGTCATCATCGTCAACGACAACGGCCGCTCCTATGCCCCGACCGTCGGTGGATTCGCCGCCCACCTCGACGAACTGCGCACCACCTCGAGCTACGAGAGGCTCCTGACCTGGGGCAAGGAGACACTGCGCCAATCCGGCCGACCCGGCCGCGCCGCCTACAGCGCCATCCACGGCGTCAAACGCGGACTCAAGGACATGGTCAGCCCACCCGAGACCGGCATGTTCGACGAACTCGGCATCAAATATCTGGGCCCCGTCGACGGACACGATCAGTCCTCGGTCGACAAGGCTCTCCAGCTGGCCAAGCAGTTCGACGGCGGTCCTGTCATCGTCCACATGATCACGCAGAAGGGCCACGGATTCGACCCGGCCGTCAACGATGACGCCGACCAATTCCACTCCGTCGGCGTCATCGACCCCGTGACGGGCAGGTCGACACCGTCGAAATCGACATCATGGACCTCCGTGTTCGGCACCGAGATCTGCGAACTCGCCGAAGAGCGCGAGGACATCGTCGCGATCACCGCGGCCATGCTCCTGCCCGTGGGGCTGGCGAAATTCGCCGCGGAGTTCCCCGACCGCGTCTTCGACGTCGGCATCGCCGAACAGCATGCGGTCGCCTCCGCCGCGGGTCTGTCCTACGGAGGCCTCCACCCCGTCGTGTGCATCTACTCGACGTTCCTCTCCCGCGCCTTCGACCAGGTGCTCATGGACGTCGCTCTCCACCGTCAGGGCGTGACCTTCGTCCTCGACCGTGCCGGAATCACCGGCCCGGACGGAGCCAGCCACCACGGAATCTGGGACATCGCGATGCTGCGCGTCGTCCCCGGACTGCGCCTGGCCGCACCCCGCGACGCCGCCCGGCTGACCGAAGAGCTGCGCGAAGCCGTCACCGTCTCGGGCGCCCCGACCGTGGTGAGATTTCCCCGCGGCAGCGTCGGTGCCGACATCCCCGCGCTGAGGCGGCTCGACGACGGCGTCGACATCCTCCGTGAGGGGCCGGCCGGGTCGAGGCCCCATGTGCTCATCGTCTCCGTCGGGCCCTTCGCCACGCTGGCCGGGGACGTCGCCGACCGTCTGGGCGAGCAGGGACTGAGCGCGACGGTCATCGATCCCAGATGGGTGCTGCCCGTGCCCGGATCCGTCGTCGACCTCGCCGCCGACCACAGCCTCGTGGCCGTCATCGAAGACGGGGTGAAGATCGGCGGTGTGGGTTCGCAGATCCGGCACGACCTGCGCGAAGCCGATTCGCGGATCGGCGTGCTCGAGCTCGGCGTGCCCGATGAGTTCCTGCCGCAGGGGACACGCGGAGAGATCCTGACCGAGGTGGGCCTCGATGTCGACACGATCGTGTCCGAAATTCTCAAGGCCCTGCCCGCCGAGGTGGCCGATCGAGCCGATCAGAGTTCCCGCCGCGCGGTGTGAGGTCTCAGGGCTGAGCGTGACGGTCAGGACTGGGGGAGCCCGGCCAGGGTCTTCTTCAGCACAGGGGCGCTGAGCTCGATCTGCCAGGGCCGTGCCCCCGCCTCGGCGAGGTAATCCTCGACATCGACGTTCGACTCCGCAACCAGGGACTTCACGATTGCCGGCTGGAGGAGAATATCGTGGGGGATCGTCAGCTCCTCGGAGAGCTGTAACATCGCGGACTTGAGAGCGGCCACCCGCTCCTTGAGTTCCGCCGGATTGAACTCGCTGCGCTTCGACCGTCCGCGCTCGGACCGTCCCGGCAGCTCGTCGGCACCCAACCGGGAGGCCTTGCGGTAGGCACGGAAGAGTCGGGCCGCCTCGGCGCGGGAGAGCCTGCGCCACTGAACCAGGATATCGTCGCTGGACTTCACCCCTGACTGTGCGAGGGCGACGAGCTCACGATCGCGCAGGATCTTCGTGGGAGCCAGATCGGCCTCACGCGCCATGGAATCCCGGGCCTGCCAGAGTTCACGGACCCGGGCGATGTCCCGGCGGGACCTGATCTTCGACAGTCCGTGCGTGCGGCGCCACGGCTCAGCGAAGTGCTTCGGCGTGAAATCGAGCAGGTGGGTGAACTCCTGCTGCGCGAACTCCCACCGGTCGGAGTCGAGAAGCTGCTGGTGGAGGATATCGCGGATCGGCAAGAGCACTTCGACGTCGAGGGCGGCATAGTTCAGCCACTCCTTCGGCAGCGGACGCGTCGACCAATCGGCGGCCGAATGCTCCTTCGCCAGCCGCACACCCAGGGTGCGTTCGGCGACCGCGGCCAGACCGAACTTCTCCCACCCGAGCAGCCTCGCGGCCAGTTCGGTGTCGAACAGAGCGGCCGGACGCATCCCGCGCTCCTGCAGGCACGGCAGGTCCTGCGTCACCGAATGGATGACCCACTCATCGGTTCCGAGGGCCGGGTTGAGGCCGCTGAGATCCCCGAGCGTCTCGGAATCGAGGAGGAATGTGCCTGCACCCTCACGGCGCAGCTGCACGAGGAAGGCGCGCTGACCGTATCTGATTCCGGACGCGCGTTCGGCATCGATGGCGACGGGACCCTGACCGGCGGCCAGACCGGCGATCGAGGAGGAGAGGTCCTCTGGGGTGTCGACGACGTCGGGAATGCCGTTCGCGGGTGTTTCCAAAAGCGGTAGTTCAGTTGTCATCGACGGCGCCCGGGCAGGGCTGTGACTCCTTCAGGAAGTGGTGGCAGTCCGGCGACTGTGCTGAGCAGATCGATCCAGGCCTCGAAGTGATTGCCGATCAGATCCGGCTCGTCAATCACGGGTGTCCACGAGGCGCGCAGCTCCAAGTCTATCGTGGCCGGGCGATCGGCCAAGGTGCCGAAGCTCTCGGACAGCACCCGAGTGGTCGTCCCACCGGCGGCGAGCACCTGGCAGTCGTTGGCGTCGAGGGCATCTTCGAGCCAACTCCACGCGACGTGCCCGAGCATCGTCTCATTGCCGAGTTCGTGTTCGAGCTCGGCGCGGATATAGGAGACCACCCTGAACGACCCTTCCCATTCCTCCGGGGCGGCGGGATCGAAGAGGACGACGATGCGGCCGGTCGCGAGTTCGTCGATGGTCTCGCCGCTGGCCCGCAGGAACGTCTCATCGGCGCTGACCTCGGCCCCGAGCGCATAGGAGTAGGGGGCCAGTCTGGCCGGGGCGGGAATCTCGGAGATCGACACGTTGTTCGTGCTGCGCGCCTGACGCAGCACCGACGTCACGGCGGAGAACTCCGCCGGAATGCGATTGAGAGGTGAGGTGTTGACCACAGTCGCCACGATAGATCAGCCATGCGGGCAGGGGAATCATCCACGCCGAGGCGGCCTGGGACAATCCGTCGGTCCGTGTCCTCGGCCGCATGCTGAGACGGTAAGACGAGCCGTCTTGAAACCGCCGCCGAGTGGGCATGAGCGATCGAAGAATGGGAAGATGACCCCATGACATCACCCCTGTTGGCCGCCCTGCGTTCGGAGCCGGTTTCGCACACTCCCGTCTGGTTCATGCGGCAGGCCGGCCGCTCCCTGCCCGAGTACCGTACGCTGCGCGAAGGCACACAGATGCTCGACGCCTGCCGCGACCCCGAGATGGTCTCCGAGATCACCCTCCAGCCGGTCCGCCGCCATGGTGTCGACGCGGCCATCTTCTTCTCCGATATCGTCGTTCCGCTCCACGCCGCCGGTGTCGATGTGGAGATCGTTCCCGGCGTCGGGCCGGTCATCGCCTCCCCGGTGCGCTCCCGCGCCGATATCGACGCCCTGCCCGAACTCGACGCCGCCGATATCCCCGATATCGCCGAATCGGTCCAGCGGGTGACCGCCGAACTCGGCGAGGCCACTCCGCTCATCGGATTCGCCGGCGCTCCGTTCACCTTGGCCAGCTACCTCATCGAAGGCGGGCCGAGCAAGAACCACGAGAAGACGAAATCACTCATGGTCTCCGACCCCGAGGCGTTCTCGACGCTGCTGAACAAGCTTGCGCAGATGTCGGCGACGTTCATCGACGTGCAGCTGAACGCCGGTGCCAAGGCTTTCCAGCTCTTCGACTCGTGGGCCGGCTACCTCGCTCGCGACGACTACGAGAACCAGGTCCTCGAACACTCGACCGCGGTCTTCGACGCGCTGTCCGGCCACGATGTGCCCAGCATCCACTTCGGAGTCCAGACCGGTGAACTGCTCGGCTCCATGGCTCGTGCCGGGTCCACCGCCGTCGGCGTCGACTTCCGCGTCGACCTCGCCGATGCCGCGACGCGGGTCAACCCCGGTCAGGCGCTCCAGGGCAACCTCGACCCGGCCCTGCTCTTCGCCCCGTGGGAGGCGCTGGCCGCCCGCGTCGAGGCGATCGTGCGCACGGGACTCGAACTCGATCGCGGATTCGTCTTCAACCTCGGCCACGGGGTCCTGCCCGACACCGACCCCGAGGTGCCCGGTCGCGTCGTCGACCTCGTCCACCGCGTCTCGGCAGAGATCCTCGGCGGCCGCGGCTGATCCGATGAGTGAGATCACCGTCGTCGGGGGAGGGATCTCCGGCCTCGTCGCCGCCTACCGACTCTCCGCCGACCACCGAGTCACCGTGCTGGAAGCCGGCGACCGCCTCGGCGGCTGTCTGAAAGCAACCACGCTCGATGATGCTGTGCCGGTGGGCATCGACACCGGAGCCGAAGCGAGTCTCAACCGTCGTCCGGAGACCAAGGGCCTGGCCGCCGAACTCGGCCTCGACTCCGTGTTCCCCTCGACTCAGCACAGTTCGCAGGTGCTCAGTCGGGGAGATCTGCATGCGATCCCCAAACGCACGATCATGGGGGTGCCCGCCGAGGCCTCCGAGGTCGAAGCCCTCATCGGCGCCGAGGCGGCCGCTCGCTTGGCTGCCGAGCGACTGACACCCCCGCTGGGTGCCGACGACGTCTCACTCGGGGACTTCCTGTCCGAGCGCCTCGGCGGCACCATCGTCGACGCACTCGTCGATCCGCTGCTCGGCGGGGTGTACGCCGGTCGCTGCCGGGACCTGTCCCTGGCCGAAACGGTGCCCGCACTGCTGCCCGCAGCCGTCGAGGGCACCTCGGTGCTCGATCTCGTCGCGCGGCTCCTCGCCGCCCGCGACGCCCAGGCGGCGTCGGCCGGGAGCCCGGAACCGGTGTTCATGAGCTTCGAAGGCGGAATCAACAGCCTCATCCCGGCCCTGCATCAGGCGATCGTGCTGGGCGGCGGGACGGTCCGCCTCGGTGCCGGTGTCACCGGGATCGACCGCGACGGTGAGAAGTGGATCGTCCGCGGTGAGGGGGGCGACATCGAATCCGATGGGCTCGTCCTCGCCACGCCCGCGCAAGTGACCGCCGGGCTGCTGAGGCCAGTGGCCCCGGAATCGGCGGGTCGCCTCGGCGAGATTCCCTCTGCCTCCACTGCGCTGGTTGCCGCTCTCGTCGACCTCGGGGGAATCGAGCTGGAGGGGTCGGGGTTCCTCGTGCCCGCGACCGAGGGCACATTCATCAAGGCTTCGACATTCGTGTCGAACAAGTGGCCGTGGACGGTTGACCACATCCCCGCGGGGACGGCCCTGGTACGGATGAGCATCGGACGCTTCGGCGACGGGCCCGAGGTGTGGAGCAGTCTGTCCGATGAGGAGATCATCCGACGAGCCTTCGCCGACTGGCAGACGATCACCTCCCGCCCGGAGTCGCAGCTGCTCGGCTCGGAAGTTCAGCGCTGGGACTCCGCACTGCCGCAGTACCTGCCCGGCCATGCCGGACGCATCGCCGCCGTCGACGCGGAGATCGCGGGCCTGCCCGGCCTCGAACTCGCCGGATCCGCCTTCGGCGGAGTCGGCATTCCCGCCTGCATCGCCCGCGCGGACGCAGCTGCCCAGAGACTGAACCGACCTGCCGATGACGACCGTGACACTTCAGAATGAAGAGAAGACAGAAGGAGCAGATATGAGCGAATACACTCAGCCCACCGACGCCCAGATCGACGAAGCGAACGAGCAGACACGGTATATCGCCTACTCCGTCTTCGCCTCAGCGGCAGAGCTCGGCGATGCCGATCGCAGGGAACTCGCCGATGAGCTGCATGCGGCTCTGGCGCCCCTGGCCGAACGCGGTCTGATCGTGCGCGGAATCTACGACGTCTCCGCTCTGCGCGCCGATGCCGACGTCATGTTCTGGTACCACGCCCCCGAGATCGAGGTCGTCCAGGCCGCGTACTCGGCGATCCGTCGCAGCCTCATCGGCGGAGTGCTCGAACCCGTCTGGTCCGTCGTCGGAATCCACCGCCCGGCCGAGTTCAACAAGGCACACCTGCCGGCTCTGCTGACCGATCCGGAACCCGGCGACTACATCTGCGTGTACCCGTTCGTGCGGTCATACGACTGGTACCTCCTCGACCCCGCCGAACGGGCGACGATGCTGCGCGACCACGGTATGGCCGCCGCCGGCTACAAGGACATCAAGGCGAACACGATCGCGTCCTTCGCTCTCGGCGACTACGAATGGCTGCTGGCCTTCGAAGCCGCCGAGCTCCACCGCATCGTCGACCTCATGCGCGACCTGCGCAACACCGAGGCGCGCCTGCACGTGCGTGAAGAGGTTCCGTTCTACACCGGACCGCGTCGCGAACTCGTCGACATCATCTCCGACTGGCGCTGACCGAGCGTCGTCCGCCCCGCCGGGGCCGAGGACGGGGCTGAGGTCGGCAGGGTCTGAGACCGCGAGCAAGGGCCGCCGCACCGATTCGGTGCGGCGGCCCTTCGCGTGGTCGGCGGAGGCGCCGGCGGCTGCCTGCTGCCCTTCGTCGGCTACTTGCTGCCCTTCTTGACCACATAGGAGTGGCCGTTGGCGTCGGTGCGCATCTCCAGCCCCATGGCATCGAGCTGCTGATGCCGCAGCGTCTCGTCCTCGAAGTATCCGCCCGGACGAGTGTTGTCGACCTGTGCCGGGCCGACGATCTTGCGGAAGAAATTGTTGAGCCAGCCCACCCCGCGCTGAGAACCCGGATACTGATCGCCCTTCCGTGCCGAACGGTCCTGCCTGCGTTCGGAACCATCGGCGGAAGGCTGCGAGGAGGACGACATAGAGGGGATCCTATCGACGTGGTGCCGCATGGGCTCGGACGGTCAGACTTCACTGTTAGTGTACACTAATCATTAGTGCACTAAGTAATTCCTGAAGAGGGTGCACGCCCTGTTTGCCGAGGCGGAGGATCGACGACACACGATGCTGGAATCCGAAGCTTCGATGGAGCCGCTGGACAACCCGCTGGCGCTGGAAAGTCAGATCTGCTTCGCTCTGGCGGTGGCCTCCCGCGGGGTGATCGGTGCCTATCGGTCCGTGCTCGAACCGCTCGGCCTGACCCATCCGCAGTATCTGGTCATGCTCGCGCTGTGGCAGCACGAGAGGCTGCCGGTGCGTGAGATCGCCCGGCTGCTGCGCCTCGAACCTGCCACTGTGTCTCCGCTGGTCAAACGCCTCGAAGCGCTGGACTATGTGACGAAGACGCGCAGTGGCAGCGACGAGCGGATCGTCGAGGTCACGCTCACCGCCACCGGCCTTGAGCTGCGCAGGACCGCCGAGGCGATTCCCGGGACGATGATGGCCAAGCTCGGCATGGACGTCGACGGAGTGCGCGAACTGCACGCGGTGATGCAGAAGATCATCGCCTCCGTCGACGCTGCGGCCGAGGCCGACGACTGAACGATCAGCCCGCCGCGCGCTCCATCGGGGTGTGTTCGATCCCGTCCTCGTCGAAGCGGGGACCATTCGGGACGAAGCCGAAGGACGAGTACAGCCGGCCGAGGTGCGACTGCGCATTGAGCGTCAGCGGTGTGGCCGACCAGGCGTCGACGATGTCGCCGAGCAGTCGCCGGCCCCAGCCCTGACCGCGGGCGTCGGGGTGGGTGGCAACGCGACTGATGCTGCGCGCCCCGGGCCGGGCGGCCGGTCCGTCGGGAACGTCAGCCGGGAGCAGCCGGGCGTAGGCCCATGGTGAGAGATCGCGTCCGTGCTCGGCACCGTGAGTGTCCGACATCGCTGTGGCCGGTCGCGGGTAGAAGAAGTGCAGCGTCTCCGGCAGGGTGTCGACTCCATCGGCGTCGAGGAACACGCACTCCTGTTCGACGACGAAGGCGAGGGAGCGCAGCTGCAGGATTCCGTAGAGCTCTGCGGGCAGGAGCTGGTCGAAGGTCTTCACGACCGGTTCGGTCGCCGCGGTCGCCTCGGTGATGCGAGGAGCAGCTGTCACCTCAGCTGTCCGCAGCGTCGGTGTTGAGCTTGAGGGAGATCGAGTTGATGCAGTAGCGCTGGTCGGTGGGAGTGCCGTAGCCCTCGCCGGAGAAGACATGGCCCATGTGCGAATCGCAGTTCGCGCAGCGGACCTCGACGCGTTCCATACCCATTGAGGTGTCGCGGATGTAGCGGACCCGGTCCTCGGCCAGGGGCGCGTAGAACGACGGCCATCCGCAGTGTGAGGCGAACTTCGTATCGGAGGGGAACAGGTCGGCTCCGCAGGCCCGACACTGGTACATCCCCGCTGCCGTCTCATCGTTGTACTCACCGGTGAAGGGGCGTTCGGTTCCGCCCTGGCGCAGCACCGCGAACTCCTCGGGCGTGAGCACGTCCTGCCAGCGGATCTCCTCGGCAGCGGCCCCCTCGTTCGTCGACGTTCCAGCGTTGATATCTGGTGACTGAGTCATCGTGACCTCCGGTCTCTGTCCTTCACGGTGATTGCGGTGCGGGGGAGATGGTCTCCGCCCCTGGTGAGTGCAACCGCGAGCAGCACTCGCCCATTCCGCACAACAGCGTTTGGTGCCTGATCATTCCGTAGGCAACAATGAACGCAGGAGGTTTTCATGGTCCGCGACACGAAGTTCCCCGCCCGCCTGCTTGCCGCCGGTATCGGCGTCGGCGCAGGACTCGGTGCCCTGATCTCTGTGGCGTCGTCGGGCTTGGCCGCCTACTTCGCCCGGAAGATCATCGTTCCGGAGAATGCGCCCGAAGAACTCGACATCCTGCACATCGACGGTTTCCCGCCGAATATGCGCATCCACCTGCCCGCCGATGAGGAGACCACGGTGCCCGGCACCTATGGGCTCTACTTCAATCAGGGCTCGGGACACGCGGTGATCGGCGACATCGTCGAATACGATCCGCGCTCGCGCACCGTCTCCCGGGAGATCCTGTCCGTCACCCGCGGTGATATCCGCCGGGCCTGGCGGGGACGCTGGACCGGCATCGTCTATCCCGATCCGATCGCGGCCGGCGTGAACTTTGAGGACATCGAGATCCGCTCCGATGCCGGGAGCCTGCCCGCATGGCTGCTGCCGACCGATCACCCCGAGCCGCAGGACACCTGGGCGATCCTCATCCACGGTCGTGCGAGCACCCGCGCCGAAGGTCTGCGTGCCGCCCCCGTGCTCAACACCCTCGGCGTGCCCGCGATCGCCATGTCCTACCGCAACGACGCCGAGGTGCGAGTGGAGACCACATCACGCTACGGACTCGGCGACACCGAATGGATCGACGTCGACGCGGCCATCGACTTCGCCGTCTCACACGGGGCGACGAACATCGTGCTCTTCGGCTGGTCGATGGGCGGTGCCATCGCCCTGCAGGCGGCCTCCCGCGGACGCAACCGCAGATTCGTGACCTCACTGGTCCTCGACGGGCCCGTCGTCGACTGGGTGAATGTGCTCGACGGGCAGGCGAAGAAGAACCTGCTGCCGACGCCGATCGCCAAACTCACACTCGAGATGATCACCCAGCCGTGGGCCCGTCCGATCACCGGGCTGGAGACCCCGCTCGACCTCGATCGCATGGACTGGGTGACCCGCGCCGCCGAACTCGATGTGCCCGTGCTGCTCATCCACTCCGATGACGACGAATTCGTCCCCTCCGGACCGTCTCACGCTCTGGCCGGGGTCAGGCGGGACCTGGTGACGATGCCCGCATACAGCAAGGCCCATCACACGAAGGAATGGAACATCGACCCGGTGCGCTGGGAAGACGATGTCGCGAACTTCCTCGAGGCGAAGATCCTGCCCAAGGACTGAGGCTCTGCCCTCACAGTGCCCTCACGGTTCGAGCGTGAGCGTGTCCTCAGCCGCCGCGGCCACCGCCTGCTTCGAATACGGCCAAGGGCGATTGACATTGGCGGCCCAATCATTCGTCTGATCGTCGTAATGGCGGTGGAAGGCATGCCCGGATGCTCCCGTGAGGTTGATCCAGTTCGACGCGTCGAAGTTCGACAGATCGACCGTCTGACGCATCGACGGCACCCAGTTCGTCTCATAGCCGACCGAGGCGTCCCAGCCGGTGGCATGGACGACTCCCGAGCCGCCCGAGACCTCATAGGGGCCGCGGTTGAACAGCTTCTCCACCGGTGTGATCCCGGATTCGCCGAGGCTGGCGTTGCGGATCGTCAGCCGGTGCAGGATTCCCCACCGCCACGTCACGGGCTCCGGTCCCAGCAGGTCCTCCGTCTCCGCCCACGCCGTCTTCATGGCCTTGCGCAGAGCCTCGTCCCGACCTTCGACGCCCTTGCTCGTCCACCACTGGGAATCCGGATCTTCGAGCAGCTCCGCGAGCACGAGGTGCCACCGTGAACCGCCGGAGGGGGACACCCCGTCGGGCAGCTTCGAGCTGATCGTCTGCTCGAGCAGCGTCTTCGTGAGCACATTGAAGTAGGCGGCGCCCGCGCTGTTCGCGGAGTCGAAGCCGTTCCAGCTCTTCAGCAGCTTCTTCGCCTCGAGGATGTCCTCGTCACCATGGGAGTGGATCTTCACCGCTTCGGGGACGAGTTTCGCGGCGAACGGATTCTGGTCGTCGTCCTGGATCTCCGCCATGTCCATCGGCCGCATCTTCCGGCCCTCGTCGACCGCGTCCTTGATGCGTTTTGTGATGCGTCGGGCACGATCTCCGTAGTCGAAGTCCCCGCCCAGCTGCACGGTCTCGCCGGGAGCGGCGACCGGGTTGTTCGCGGTGACGATCCATCCGCGATCGGGGTTGTACAGGTGTGGGAGGTCCTCGAAGTCGACCCAGCCCTGCCAATCCTCGTCGGATTTCCACCCGCGGCGGGGCACCGTGCCGTCGGCCTTGCCGCGGCGTGGGATCATCCCGGGGGCCTGATAGCCGATGTTCCCGGCGACATCGGCGTAGACGAGGTTCTGGGAGGGCACGTCGAACAGGGACGCCGCGTGCCGGAATTCCTGCCAGTTCGTGGCCTTGTTGATGGCGAACACCGCCGAGGCGGTCGTGCCCGGACGCAGAGCCGTCCAATCGAGGGCGAGACCATAGTGCTCCTCGGCCGGTCCCGACTTCGGGTCCTGCGAATCCACCCCGGTCGTCGCATCGAGTGCCTTGCGATACGTGCCGTCGAGCTTCGACACGAGTGGGCCGTTGCGGGTGGAGCGGATGGTGATCTCGCGCGGCTCCTCGCCCGCGACCTCGATCGTCTCCTTGCGCACCTGCAGCGGTTCGTCACCGTCGTCGTGGATGACCTTACCGTCGCGGATCTTCTCCACCACGAGGTCGGTGACATCGGCGCCGAGGTTCGTCAGTCCCCATGCGATCGACTGGTTGTGGCCGATGACGACTCCCGGCAGTCCGGAGAAGGAGAAACCGGTGACGTCGAAGGGGCATTCGTCGGTGACCTTCTTGCATCGCAGTCCCACCTGGTACCACACCGAGGGCATCGCCGGGGCGAGGTGCGGGTCATTGGACAGCAGCGGTCGACCGGTGTTCGTGTGCTCCCCGGAGATCACCCACGAGTTCGACCCGATATCGTCGCTGTTCTGTCCCAGCATCGGCGGCAGCGATATGAGCGTATTCCGCAGTTCGAGGAGAGCAGCGGTCGGGACGGCCGCCTCGGTGGCGGTGTTCCCCGTTCGGGGTGCCTCGGTGACGGTGCCTCCGGCCTGTGCCTCATCGTCCCCCCGTGCACGGTCGCCGACTCGCGGCTTCTGTTCGACGTCGTCGCCGCTGCGGTCTTTCGGTGCCTTGTCGCCGGCTCTGCCGCCGAGGATCGTCGGACGCGTGGCATATGGGTAGTCCGGATAGAGGTCGCTCATCTGCTCGTCGGTGAGCTCCGAGCTGAGGATCGACCGGTCGATCTCGTCTTCGAGGTTCGATCGCAGATCCCAGGCCATGGCCTTGAGCCAGGCGACGCTGTCGACCGGGGTCCACTTCTCGACCTCGGTGCTGCCGGTCTCGAGGCCGAGGACGGCGTATTCGAGGGACAGCTCGGTGGGGGATTTGTCCTTGAGGTAGGCGTTGACCCCGTCCGCGTAGGCCTCGTAGTAGCCCAGACTCGTCTTGTCGAGCTTCTTCACCTCCTGCTCGGCGACCTTCCGCCAGCCGAGTGTGCGGATGAAGGTGTCGGTGCCCAGCTGGGATTCGCCGAAGAGTTCGGAGAGTCGTCCCGAGGTGACGTGTCGGCGGAAGTCCATCTCCCAGAACCGGTCCTGAGCGTGGACGAACCCCTGAGCCAGGAACAGGTCATGGGCGGTTTCGGCCTCGATGGTCGGCACACCCGATTCGTCACGGTGGACGGTGACCGGCGCGTCGAGCCCCGGCAGCGAGATCTCGCCGTCGGTGGTCGGGAAGGAGCGGCGGACGAGGAACAGCCCGACGAGGGCGAGGATGACAGCGAGGATCAGGACTCCGGCGATGATGCGCAGCAGCACACGAGCGCTGACCGACAGGGTGGATCCACTGGTTGGGCGGAGCACCTTCAGCAATGCGCTCGATTCCTTCTCATCCTGCGCATCGGGTGCCGCCATGAGTCTCCTTCGGCCGTCCTGGAAGTTTCGGTTCTCAGCAAGTATAGGTGTCAGGAGGCTCGGGGCTGTGGACCTCAGGCGGCCCGGGTCTGTGGACGAAGGTCACGAGAACGACGGAGATCATCATGAGCAGGAACCACGCCACCAGCTTCGTCAGCGGCACCAGATGCCAGCCGTCGTCCTGACTCGGGTACAGCCAGGCCCCGGCCGCGGTCCCGATGTTCTCAGCGACCCAGATGAAGAAGGCGACGAGGACGAAGGCCAGCAGCACGGGCATCGTCAGTGTCCTGCGATGGATATGGAAGTACATGCGGCAGCGGAAGAAGACGATGACGGTGGCCAAGACGAGGAGCAGTCGGAGGTCGACGATGAAGTGGTGGGTGAAGAAGTTGACGTAGACGGCGGCGGCGATGATCACGGTCAGCCACCTCGGCGGGTAATGGCTGAACCGCAAGTCGAAGAGACGGTACACGCGGACGATATAGGAGCCGACGGCGGCGTACATGAACCCGGTGAACAGCGGTACTGCGCCGATGTGGAGGACCCCGCCGGGGGCGTAGTTCCATGAACCCACTGCGGTCTTGAAGATCTCCATGCCGGTGCCGACGATGTGGAAGACGATGATGACGATGAGCTCGCGACCGGTCTCGAGTCGAGCGAGGAGCATGCCGATCTGGATGAGCACGGCGAGGACGACGAGGAAGTCGTTGCGGGCGATGGCCGCGTCATCGGGGTAGAGCCACGCGGTGAGGACGATCGCGGCCAGCATGAGAGCACCGAAGAGACACGCCCACGCCTGTTTGATTCCGAAGGCGAGGAACTCCCGTATTCCGGCGGGGACGCGGGGGAGAACGCGGTCGGCGAAGGCGTCGAGGACTGCCTCGAGTCGAGTGAGTTCGCGGCGATCAGCCATCTGCTGAAGTACCCACTTCCGAAGATCTGAGAATAACCTTAAGATAATCCTGCGGTCACACTGGGTGCCCGTAATTCGGCCCCATCCAGTGAGAAGAACGCTCACTTGGTCATGGACGACCTCAAGGACCATAACTGATGAAACCGTTGCCATTCCTCGCCTCGGCACTCACCGGAATTCTCCTCACTGCGACCCTATCGGGACCGGCGCTCGCCGCCACACCGGAAACACACACGAACACGCCCGGCGCTTCTGCCGCCGACGGCACTCCCTCCGAGAGGACCGTCGATGCCCAGACTGATGAGGTCACGACTCTGCCAGTCGATTCCTCCGACGTCACGATCATCGGTGCCACGTGGGAAGGGGAAGATCCCGAACTCGAAATCCGCACTCGTGACGGCAACAGCTGGTCGGCGTGGGAGAGCCTGCCGACCGATGACGAGGGAGGCCCCGACGCCGTTTCCGCAGAGGCCGCTCAGATTCCCGCTGCCTCACACCAGTCGCAATCCGTTGCCCTTCCGGTGCTCGATTCGGACACTGTCGAGGTGCGCGCCGCAGACAAGCAGGCTGATACCGATGATCTGCAGATCACCCAGGTGTCCACTGCAGTCACCAAGGCTGACGCACAGGTCGCGAAGTCCGCTGGGGGAGTGAGCACGCATTCGGCCACCGGACCGGCAGTCGACGCGCAGATCTCGGCCAAGGATCTGCGGGCCAAGATCGTCACCCGCAAACAGTGGGGTGCCGATGAGAAGCTCGTCCGCTGCGCCACGGACAAGACGTCGTCGGCCAAGGGCGTGTTCATCCACCACACAGCGGGTTCGAACTCGTACTCGAAAGCACAGGCACCGGCGATCATCCGCGGTTACCTCGCCTTCCACACGCAGAACCGCGGGTGGTGCGACCTCGGGTACAACTTCCTCGTCGACAAATACGGCACCATGTACGAGGGCCGTGCCGGCAGCCTGGACAAGGCAGTGACCGGAGCACACGCCTCCGGGTTCAATTCATGGACCATCGGCATCAGCGTGCTCGGCACCTATTCGTCGGCGGCTCCGAGTTCGGCAGCACAGACCTCGGTCAAGCGCCTCGTCGCGTGGAAAGCAGGGCAGTACGGCTTCAACCCCACCGGGAAGATGACCTTGACCTCCGGTGGGGGCGGCACGAGCAAGTACGCCCTCGGCAAGAAGGTCAGCCTCAACGTCGTCGCCGGACACCGGGACACGAGCTACACCGAATGCCCGGGACTCGCGTTCTACAACAAGCTCGGCAGCATCCGCACGGGAGCCAAAGCACTGGTGCCTGAGCTGACCCCGCCACCGACGAAGGCGCCCACCAAGAGTCCGGCACCGAAGCCGAAGACGTACCCGACGAAGGGCGCAATCGGTTCGTACTATCAGAAGAACGCGGGAAAGACCGGCAAACCGGTCGGCTCGGAGAAGAAGCTGAAGAATCCGAACGGTGCCTACCAGTCGTTCGCCAAGGGCACCGTGTATTGGTCGAAATCGACCGGTGCGCACTTCCTCACCAAGGGCCAGATCCGTGTCGCCTACAAGCGAGTGAAGTATGAGAAAGGCGTCCTCGGGTTCCCCAGCAGCGATAAGCAGACCTTCAAATATCGGAAGAGCGCTCGATACCAGAGATTCCACTCCGGAATGATCACCTGGTCACCGCAGACAGGCAGCGATGTCATCTACGGGGGCTTCCTCACGAAGTGGAAGAAGATGGGCTATGAACGCAGCAGGCTCGGACTGCCCACCGCTGACCGGACAGTGAAGAACGGCGTCAAACGCCAGAACTTCGAACGCGGCTATATGACGTACACGAAGAAGACCGGAATCAGGGTCCATATCCGCAGATAGCGCTGTCCTCCACTGAGGAGGTGGGTCGTCGACGCGGAAGGGACATAGACTGCCGTCATGCACATCCTCCTCTTCGGCGCCTCCGGCCACGTCGGAACCGGACTCGCCCAGCTGCTCGGTCCGCACCACACGGTCACCGGGATCGTCCGCCGCCCTCCGGATACGAAGACGGCCTACTCTCCGGTGACCGTGCCGGACTGGGTGGACGATCCGGAGGCGGTCACCTCGGCGCTCGCCTCCGCCGGCCTGCCTCCGGTCGATGCCGTCATCGCCGCCATCGGCGGGTGGTACATCGACGAACCGGTGCTCGACCGAGGTCTGGCGAAGTTCGATGCGGACTATGACTCCTATCTGCGCGGGCACTTCACCGCGTGTGCGCTCTCGCAGTCCCTGGCGTCGGCGCGGAGGAGCGGAGACCAGGGTTTCGTCCACCTGGCTCTCAACGGCGTCGCCAGCGTCGAGGCGCTCGCCGGATCCGGGGCGATCAGCGTCTTCGGTGCCGCGCAGAAGATGCTCATCGAGGTCGCTGCGGCGGAATCGACGGGCGTGGCCTTCCGGGAACTGCGGATCATGGCTCCCGTCGGCGGCGATGATCGCAATGACCTGGCCGGGGGAGTCGACACCGTCCCCCTCGCCGAGGTGGCCGAGGGGATCACCGCGATCCTCGACTCACCCGATCGCTTCGACGTGAGCACGGAGATCCGCGCGAACGAGGGAACCTCGGCCGGCTGAGCCTCCGGCTCAGGCGCGGGTGTAGCGGAGGAAGACCTGGTCGTCCTCGGTGCGCACATCGACCAGGCGCAGATCGATCTCGGCCTCGAGCCCGGAGAAGTGGCTGCCGGAAGTGCGGATATAGCAAGGACTCACGCTCAGATGCAGTTCCGCGCCCGGATAATGCTCGAGCAGGCGGAACGCAAGATTCGGACCCGACTCGCAGAGCAGCACCGCCTCGTCGGTCGGTGCCGATTCGGCCGACGGTGCCGCGCTCAGGGAGGCGGCCACCTCGGTGATGGTGCCCGGACTGAAATGCCGGGCACGATAGTCGAGACCGCGGGCATCGAGCTCGGCCTGCAGGGACATCGGATCGGACTCGGTGAGCACATGCACGGGCGTGTGCTCCAGGGTTTTGCCGGCGGCGTTGATGACGGGCAGCTGCGGATTGAGCGCGGTGCGCCGGTCGATGATGATCGCGTTCGCGCCGCGGCGCAGGGCGAGGAAACGTCGGAAGTCAGCGTCTGTGGACACCCCGGTCGACCAGCCGTCCTCGGCGAACGACCCGTTGATCGACTGGACGAGAGAGATGATGAGACGGCGCACGGGATCCTGCTCTCC
Organism: Brevibacterium sp. VCM10; assembly: GCF_000583215.1. NCBI lineage: Bacteria > Bacillati > Actinomycetota > Actinomycetes > Micrococcales > Brevibacteriaceae > Brevibacterium > Brevibacterium sp. VCM10. The sequence continues at coordinate 9,498 of NZ_JAJB01000079.1, read as the reverse complement.
TGCTTCTTCGACTCTGCTAGTTCTTCAGTTCGGGTGCCGGCCCCATGGCGATGCGCGGATGGGCCTCGGGATCGAGGGCGCGCATGATCCACTTGAGGTCCGCCTCATCGAGGGTGACACAGCCGTTCGTGCCCGAATCGTGGTCGAGGTGCAGCCAGATTCCGCCGCCCTTGTCCCAGCCCATCGGTCGCGTCTTGTCCGTCGGCGGAGTGCCGGGCGTGCGGTTGTAGTCGATGGCGATGATGTAGTCGAAGACCGATGCGTAGTCGGCCCCATAGGCCACCGTCGCCGAGGAGGGCAGCCGATCGTCCTGGGTGTAGGGAAGGTCGGTGCCCGGGTCGGCTTTGAACCCTCCCGCGTCGCTGAGCGTGAACACACCGATCGGAGTGGTCTTATCGCCCTCATGGCGGTCCTTCAGCCACCCGTTCGAACCGTTGTGGGTGTCGAAGGTCTTGAGCTTCTTCCACGTCGTGTCAGTGAGCTCATAGAAGCTCAGGCTCGACGTCTCCGCATCGGCCGTCGGGGAGGTCGCGACGAGGACCTGCGAGGTCTCTGCCGGGATCTGATCGGTGTACTCCTGCGCCAGACCCGGGACCGGAACGGGATTCACCGGGCCGGTCGCCTCGGCGTCCGACTTGTCGGATGCGGGTGATGCGGGCCCGGTCCCGCTGGGCGAATCCTGGGCCGGAGCTGCGAAATCACCGACGTTCGTCTGCTGCGCGGGAGCGGCGAATCCGGCGGATTCGACAGCTGCGGAATCGTCCGTGCCGCCGTCGGCATCGGCGCCGCAGGCGGTCACGAGCAGAGCGCAGGCGAGCAGCGCGGGAACCGCCGCGCGTCGTAAGGCTCCATCGGACATAAGGCCATCATCTCATGAGGGATGGGAACTCACCGGCAGCGACTATGCGAAAATGACCTCATGAGCATTCCACCTGTGCCGAACCATCCTCCGCGCCCCGGGCGTCGGAAGCCGGCCGAGGAGTCTCCCGAGTCGATCACAACCCAGTTGTTCATCGGCAATGATGATTCCGCGGCCGATGGCTCCACCCAAGCGCTGACGCCCACAGAACTTCAGAGGCTGCGGTCGATGGTCGAGTCCGATGGCACCGATGCCACCGAGGTTCTCAGCCTCGAAGAGCTGCGCGGACTCGCCGCCGCCGAAGGGTATGAGACCGGCGGACTGCCCGCCGCGCCGCGCAGAGTGAATTCCGATGACATCGCCGCGGCTGAGGCGCCCTCGGCTCCGAAACAGTGGAACCCGCAGCCCGCACCCCATCCCCAGCAGGGACAGTGGGGCGGCGAATTCGGTGCCGCAGCGCAGGCCGCAGCGTCGCAGCCGCAGTCGGTCGGTCCGGTGCAGTCGCCGACGGGGCCCGATCATGCTCAGCCCGGAACCGGTCGCCCCGCGGGGCCCGGATATGGACAGGCGGGCCCCGCTCCCGCCTACAGCGGTGCCTATGCCGCCGGATATGGGCCGGGCGGACCTGCCGGTCCCGGAGGCCCCGGGGGACCGGGTGGGCCCGGCGGTCCGAGTGGGCCGGGCGGCCCGGGGAATCCCGGCGGACCGCACGACCCCTATGGTCGGCGCAATGATACGAGGAAAGTTCCCGTATGGCTGTGGGTGCTCGCGGCCATCGCGCTCATCCTCGCCCTCGGCATCGTCGGCTATATCGTCTGGGACTCCACTCAGGGGGAGGACACCATCACGGTCGGGCCCACGGACGAACCCTCGATCGGTCAGACCGATGAGCCCGAGCCGTCCGAGTCGGGCAGTTCGACTGCTCCCGTCGCCGAGGAGAGCTTCGTGTCTCCGTCGGGCAACATCGCCTGCACCATCGACTCCGCACGGGCGCGCTGCGTGATCAACAACTACGAGTACTCACCACCGGACAAGCCCGACGACTGCCGACTCGACAACTGGGGCTCCACCGTCGTGGCGAACAAGGACGGTGCGGGATTCTCCTGCGTCGACGCTCCCGAGAGCAACGGCCCGGCACGTGTCCTCGGCTACGGCGACTCGATCTCCGCTGAGGGCATGACCTGCACCTCCAGCAAGGAGGGCATGACCTGCAAGTCCGACGACACCGGAATCGGCTTCAACATCCGCCGCGCCTCGGCCGACTTCCTCAAATAAGGCGGCCTCCACGGTCCGGGCGGCGGAGGACCGGGCGGTGCCGCCTCGGCGTTCTCAGGATGTGGACCGGATTCGGACGCAACGGGGGAGGGGGACTACGGTGGCCGTGTGGCTCACAGGATCCTCCTCCTTCCTTGCCGCGACGAGTCCTGAACGGACAGCACGCTCGTCGCGGAGTCCTCGTATGCTGGTCAAGCGCTGAGAAACTCAAGTTAGAGGAACAATGAAACTGCAGAAGCCCACTCCGATGCCGTTCGGCAAGTACAAGTCGTTCCAGGACCGCATCGCGCTGGATATGCGCGATCGCACCTGGCCGGATCAGATCATCAGCAAGGCGCCTCGCTGGCTGAGCACCGACCTGCGCGACGGCAACCAGGCGCTCATCGACCCGATGACCCCCGACCGCAAACGCAAGATGTTCGATCTGCTCGTGCGGCTCGGGTTCAAGGAGATCGAGGTCGGATTCCCGGCGGCCAGCCAGGTCGACTTCGACTTCGTCCGTGAGATCATCGAACAGGATGCGATCCCCGATGACGTCCGCATCTCAGTCCTCACGCAGGCCCGTGAGGACCTCATCGAACGCACCGTCGAATCCCTCGTCGGCGCGAAGATGCCCACCGTGCACCTCTACAACGCGACGGCGCCGGTCTTCCGCAAGGTCGTCTTCGGCTTCGACGGCGACGGCTTCGATCAGACCCGCGATATCGCACTGCAGGGCACTCAGGCCGTGATGAAGCACGCCGAGACGCTGCTGTCCGATGCGGACTTCGGCTACCAGTATTCGCCGGAGATCTTCGTCGACACCGAACCCGAGTTCGCCCTCGACATCGTCGGCAGCGTCCTCGACATGTGGCAGCCCGCCGACGGTCGCGAAACCGTCGTCAACCTGCCTGCCACCGTCGAACGCGGCACCCCGAACACGTATGCGGACCAGATCGAATGGTTCTGCCGCAATATGCCCTACCGCAACGAGGTGGCCGTGTCCCTGCACCCGCACAACGACCGGGGCACCGGCGTGGCCGCGGCGGAGATGGGGATGATGGCCGGCGCCGACCGGATCGAAGGCTGCCTGTTCGGCAACGGTGAGCGCACCGGAAACCTCGACCTCGTCACCGTCGCCCTCAACCTGTACACCCAGGGCATCGATCCGGAGCTCGACTTCTCCGACATCGACGAAGTCATCCACACCGTCACCGAATGCAACCAGATCGGCGTCCACGAACGCCACCCCTACGGCGGCGACCTCGTCTTCACCTCGTTCTCCGGTTCGCACCAGGACGCGATCAACAAGGCCTTCGCCGACCGTGAGAAGAAGGCGAACGCCCAGGGCACCCCGGTCGACCTCATGGAATGGGACATGCCCTACCTGCCCGTCGACCCGAAGGACCTGGGCCGGTCCTACGAGGCGATCATCCGAGTGAACTCGCAGTCCGGCAAGGGCGGGGTGACCTACCTGCTCAAGAGCGAACACGGACTCGACCTGCCGCGTCGCATGCAGGTCGAATTCTCCCGCGCCGTGCAGCAGCACACCGAGGCCGGCGGCGAGGTCACCGCCGAGGAGATCCGCCGCATCTTCAACTACGAATACCTGCCCGCCGACGACCCCGAGAAAGCCTGGGGCCGCTTCCAGATCGTCGGTCTGCGCACCGAGTCGGGCAACGTCGACGGCGCCGGTTCGTCGGCCGAGCGCATCGAGGTCGACCTCATCGTCGACGGTCAGGAACGCACCTACGAAGGACGCGGCAACGGACCGATCGACGCACTCGTGAAGATCCTCATCGACCAGTTCGACGTCGACGTCCGTCTCCAGGACTACTCCGAGCACGCCATCGGCTCCGGCGCCGACACCAACGCCGCCGCCTATGTCGAACTCGCCGTCGAAGACCGCGTCGTCTGGGGCGCCGGACTGCACCCGAACATCACGAAGGCCTCGCTCAAGGCCGTCGTCTCGGCCGTCAACCGCGCCGCCCGTGACCGGGACCGGGACCGTCAGGCCTGAGTTACCGCCGCCTCGGCGGCCGATCTCACAGCAGTCGCCCAAGCGCGGCGGGATGATTCCCCGCCGCGCTTGAGCGATAATGGGCGAGTGCACAACTATCGTGATGAAGGCATCGTGCTCGGCGGGCACAAGCTCGGCGAAGCCGACCGCATCGTCACCGTGCTCACTCGCAGCCACGGCCTCGTCCGTGCCGTTGCGAAGGGGGTGCGACGGACGAAATCACGGTTCGGCTCCCGCCTCGAACCCTTTATGCTCATCGATCTGCAATGCCATGTCGGGCGCAGCCTCGACATCGTCACCCAGGTCGAACTCATCGAACCCTTCGCCCGCGGAATCGCCACGGACTTCGATGTCTATTCGGCCGCCTCGGTGATGGCCGAGACGGCACGCAGCATCACCGAAGCCGAACCCCAGTCGCGCACGCATTTCCTCCTCCTCGTGTCCGCGATCCGCTCGCTGTGCAACCGTGAACACCCGCCGAGGCTGTCGCTGGATGCGTACCTGCTGCGCGCGATGTCCGTGGCCGGGTGGGCACCGAGCCTGCTCGACTGCGCCCAGTGCGGGAGCCCCGGACCCCACCGCGCGTTCTCCGCAGCACTGGGCGGGGCCGTGTGCGCGAACTGCCGACCCTCGGGTGCGGCACTGCCCGACACCGATGCGCTCGAACATATGGCCGCGCTTCTGTCCGGAGACTGGGAGCGGGCCGAGGCCTCAGACTTACACGATCAGATCGACGGGTCGAAGCTGGTCTCGGACTGGGTGTCGTGGCACCTCGAACGCAATATCCGATCCTTAAGAGTTCTGGAGAACACATGAGCTACCCCGCACCACCGGCCCACCCCAGCGGAGCGAGACCTCCGCGCATCGACGCGAAGTTCGTGCCCAGGCACGTCGCGATCGTCATGGACGGCAACGGGCGGTGGGCGAACCAGCGGGGGCTGCCGCGCACGGACGGGCACAAGGCCGGTGAGGCGTCGCTGCTCGACGTCATCCACGGCGCGATCGAGATCGGCGTGGACTATCTGTCGGCGTATGCGTTCTCGACCGAGAACTGGAAGCGCTCACCCGAAGAGGTGCGCTTCCTCATGGGCTTCAATCGCGACGTCATCCGTCGCCGACGCGACGAGCTCAACGCACTCGGCGTGCGCATCGTGTGGTCCGGGCGGCGCGGTCGTCTGTGGCGCTCGGTCATCGACGAGCTCGAGACCGCCGCCGAGATGACGAAGCACAACACGGGCCTGGTGCTCCAGTTCTGCGTCAACTACGGCGGACGGTCCGAGATCGTCGATGCGATCAATGAGATCACCGCCGAGGTGGCCGCCGGGAAGCTCAAGCCCGGCAAGGTCTCGGAGAAGACCGTCCGCTCCCGCCTCTACGCACCCCTCGTGCCCGACGTCGACCTGTTCATGCGGTCATCGGGGGAGCAGCGGACCTCGAACTTCCTGCTCTGGCAGTCCGCCTATGCCGAGATGGTCTTCCAGGACGTGCTGTGGCCCGATGTCGATCGCCGCACCCTGTGGGCCGCGATCGAGGAGTACGCGCGCCGCGACCGTCGCTTCGGCGGCGCTGTCGACACACCTTCGGCCTGACGCGAAGGCCCGGTCTGTCACGAGGGCCCCAGTCTGTGACGAGGGCCCAAGTCTGTGACGAGGGCCCGGGCCGCCGAAACGTCCGACGGGGACGACAACGGCCCCGCAGCGTCACCGCGGCGGGGCCGTTGTCATGATCTCACTGCTGCGCCGGCACCTCGGTCGAGTGCGTCAGCGCGACGACCTCTGATCAGTAGCGGTCGCGGGGACGGTCGCCCCGCCCGCCGAACTTCTTGCCGCCTCGGCGATCACCGCGGAAGTTGCGGCCGTCTCCGGGCTGCTTGTCGAAGTTGCGCTTCTTGAACGGGCGTCCCGGGCGACCCGAATCCGGACGGATGTCGATGGGACGGCCCTGGATCTCGGTGTGGGAGAGCTTGCGCAGCACCGACGGATCGAGGTCCTTGGGCAGGTCGACGAGCGTATGGTTCGAACGGATGTCGATATGACCGATCTGCTTCGAGGTGATTCCGCCTTCGTTCGCGATCGCTCCGACCACGGCTCCCGGCTGGAGCCGCTCGTTGCGGCCCAGGGCCAGTCGGTAGGTCGTCATGTTCTCATCGCGGGCGCGTCCGCCGCGGCCCGGACGGCCGCCGTCCCGACCACCGTCGCGGTCACGGCCCTGACGGCGCGCCGGCTCGGGCATCGGCTCGGCCTTGAGCGTGTTCGACTCGAGGACGAGGGAGGCGAGAGCGGCCGCGATGTTCGAGGCCGGCACGTCGCGGGAGAGCGAGTACGCCTCGATGACCTCGGTGAGTTCGGACAGTTCGGTGGTCGCGAGCACATCGTCGATGCGCTTCGTGAACTTCTCGACGCGAGTGTTCGTCAGCTCCTCGACGCTGGGCAGGGTCAGCGGTTCGACCTTCTGCTTCGTGGCGCGCTCGATCGAGCCGAGCATGCGCTGCTCGCGCGGGGTGACGAAGAGGATCGCCTCACCGGAACGTCCGGCACGACCGGTGCGGCCGATGCGGTGGACGTAGGACTCGGTGTCGTGCGGGATGTCGTAGTTGACGACCAACGTGATGCGTTCGACGTCGAGACCGCGGGCGGCCACGTCGGTGGCGACGAGGATGTCGATCTTGCCTTCACGCAGCATGTCGATCGTGCGCTCACGTGCCTGCTGGGGGATGTCGCCGTTGATCGCGGCGGTCTTGAAGCCGCGGGCGCGCAGCTTCTCGGCCAGCTCCTCGGTGGCCTGCTTCGTACGCACGAACATGATGATGCCCTCGTACTCCTCGACCTCGAGGATGCGGGTCAGGGCGTCGAGCTTGTGCGAATGCTGGACCATGAAGTAGCGCTGGCGGATATTCGCACCGGTCTGCGACTTCGCGGCGACCCGAACTTCCTGCGGATCGTCCAGGTACTTGCCGGTGATCCGGTGGATCGAGGTCGGCATGGTGGCCGAGAACAGAGCGACCTGACGGTCCTCACCCACCTGGCTGAAGATCTCTTCGATGTCTTCGGCGAAGCCCATCTTGAGCATCTCGTCGGCCTCGTCGAGGATGAGGTGACGCAGGCTGCCGAGCTTGAGCGACCCCTTCTTCAGGTGGTCGATGACACGACCCGGGGTGCCCACGACGACCTGCGCACCACGGCGCAGACCCGCCAGCTGCGGGCCGTAGGCCTGTCCGCCGTAGATCGGGAGCACGGAGAAGTCGGGAAGTTCAGTGGCATAGGAGGTGAACGCCTCGGCGACCTGGATCGCGAGTTCGCGAGTGGGGGTGAGGACGAGAGCGAACGGGCCGTCGTCGGCGCGCCCCGCCTCGGCGAGGTCGGACAGAGCCGGCAGGGCGAAGGCCGCGGTCTTGCCGGTTCCGGTCTGGGCGAGACCGATGACGTCACGGCCCGACAGGAGGGTCGGGATCGTCTCGGCCTGGATGGGTGTGGGGATCTCGTAGCCCTGCGCCTCTACGGCCTTGAGCACGAGCGGGTGGAGCCCCAGTTCGGAGAATCTCGGAGTGATTTCGTCGGTTGCGGACACATCGGTCATGAGTGATCTCTCTCACGTCGGCACACACTTGATCGCAGATGACTGTAGTGGCGATCTACCCTGCGGCCGCTTGTGCAATCATCGTGAGCAATCCGGGCCGAAACCGTAGAGATCCAAGAACTCGCTTGGACAGACGTGAAGACGTCGGTACGGAGAAAGGTTTGGGTGTACCCCAAGTCTACATGCCGTGCCCTCGCCGAGGCGGCCCCGCAGTGGGAAACCGAGTGTGAGATCAGTCGCCTCCGGCGGTCTCCTGCCGTCGGTGCGGGCGGGTGTCAGGGTGGGGCAGGCCGATGTTGGGGACACGGCGACACGACCGGTTAGGCTGGTACCTGCGAGCCACGGCAGCCGGCCGTCGGCGAACTGAAACAAGGAGAGAACTAGTGGCACAGTCCAAGTTGGATGCCGTCATCGCCCTGGCCAAGCGCAGAGGATTCGTCTTCCAAGCAGGAGAGATCTACGGCGGTTCCCGCTCGGCATGGGACTACGGGCCGTTGGGCGTCGAGCTCAAGGACAACATCAAGACCCAGTGGTGGCAGCAGTTCGTGCGCGGACGCGAAGACGTCGTCGGCCTCGACTCCTCCATCATCCTGCCCAAGCGGGTCTGGGAAGCCTCCGGCCACGTCGCCACCTTCGTCGATCCGCTCGTCGAATGCCTCAACTGCCACAAGCGCCACCGCGAGGACCACCTCGTCGAGGCGTATGAGGCGAAGAACAAGAAGGCCCCGGAGAACGGAATGGCCGATGTCGTCTGCCCCGACTGCGGCACCCGTGGTCAGTGGACCGAACCGCAGGAGTTCTCCGGTCTCGTCAAGACCTTCCTGGGCCCCGTCGACTCCGAAGCCGGACTCCACTACCTGCGTCCGGAGACCGCGCAGGGCATCTTCGTCAACTTCAACAATGTGCTCACCGCCGCCCGGAAGAAGCCGCCGTTCGGCATCGGCCAGATCGGCAAGGCCTTCCGCAACGAGATCACTCCCGGCAACTTCATCTTCCGCACCCGTGAGTTCGAGCAGATGGAGATCGAGTACTTCGTCCACCCGGACGAGGCCGACGACTACTACAAGCAGTGGGTCGAAGACTGCTGGTCCTGGTTCCTCGACCTCGGCATCTCTGCCGACAACGTCCGCCGCCTCGACGTTCCCGCCGAGGACCGTGCACACTACTCGGCCGGCACCATCGACATCGAATACCGCTTCGGCTTCCAGGGTTCCGAATGGGGCGAGCTGATGGGTGTGGCCAACCGCACCGACTATGACCTCGGCACTCACACCGAGGTCTCGGGAGCGAAGCTGCAGTACTTCGATCAGGCCAGCGGCGACCGCTACACCCCGTATGTCATCGAACCCTCCTTCGGTCTGACCCGGTCGATGATGGCATTCCTCGTCGAGGCCTACAGCGAGGACGAGGCTCCGAACACGAAGGGCGGAGTCGACAAGCGCGTCGTCCTCAAGCTCGATCCGCGCCTGGCTCCGGTCAAGGCCGCGGTGCTGCCGCTGAGCCGCAACGAGAAGCTCACCCCTGCGGCCAAGGATCTGGCTGCCCGCCTGCGTCGGCGCTGGAACATCGACTTCGACGATGCCGGCGCCATCGGACGCCGCTACCGTCGCCAGGACGAGATCGGCACCCCACTGTGCATCACCGTCGACTTCGACACTCTCGATGACCAGGCCGTGACGATCCGCAAGCGTGATGATATGAGCCAGGAACGCGTGAGCATCGACCAGGTGGAGAACTACCTGGCCGAAAACCTCGCCGGCGCCTGACCCCAATTACTACCTGACGGCGG
>NZ_JAJB01000078.1:0-2133 GCF_000583215.1 Brevibacterium sp. VCM10 | reverse complement strand
CGTCGGGTAGCAATTAGGGGTGTTTGGTGGATATGGCGACGGCTGAGAGGCAGACTAGGCAGATGACGGCCACGGCCGCCAGGGACACCGTGTACGACAGCACGGGCAGCAGGGCGGCGAGCACCGTGGGCAGCAGAAACCCGGAGTACGCCAGCGAATAGTAGACCCCGGTGATGCCGGCGAGCTCCTGCGGTGAGGCGATGGCCTGGACGATGATGAGCCCCGAGACCACACAGATTCCGTAGGCGACACCGAGCACGATCGCCACGATGAACGCGAGGATCGGGTCCGCCAGAAGTGCGGCCACCGCCCCGAGCCCCATACCCACGGTCATCAGCCCGAGTCCGACGACGAGCGCCCGCCCGCCGGTCAGTCGGTTGACCCACGGCACGATGTTCTGCACCAGCGCACCGGCTCCGAGCGTGACGACGGTGAGCACCGTGGCGTACATCGTCGTCCACTCCCCCAGCTCTGCCTGCACGATCGCCGGCATCACGGCATAGGCGACGCCGGCGGCACCGAACACCCAGGGCGCGGCCGGCACGATCAGTCGCAGGAACGTCCGATGCGCGATGAGCGGAACGCGCAGACCGTGCCACCAATGGCCTGCTGCCCGTTGGTCGCGAGGCATCGATTCCGGCGCGAAGATCACCAGGATCAGTGCGGCGAGGTTGAGCACTCCGTGCACCGCGTAGGGCACGACTTCGGGTACCGGCCCCCATTGGGCCAGGCACCCGGTGACCGCCGCGCCCATGGCAAACCCCAAAGTCAGCGTCAGCGAAGGACGCCGGGCACCAGCGGTGATTCCGGCCTGGTGATCGAACGGCGGGGTCGAGAGCTCCTTGATCCAGCTCGTGCCCACCGACATCGCCACCCCGACGCCGATCCCCGCGAGCACCCTGCCCAGGCAGAGCAGCCAGAACAGATCGAAACCGACCCCGAGGCCGAGACTGCCGGCGATCGCGGCGAGCGATCCGGCGATGAGGACCGGTTTGCGTCCATGCCGATCCGACAGCGCCGAGGCGACCAACAGTCCCGGAACGAGTCCGCCCACGTACATGCCCAGCAGCAGGTTCGCCTGCCAGATGGCGTAGCCGCCGTCCTCCTCATACATGTGCACGAGCGGGGTGAAATGATTGCCGCCCCATGCGAGCAGGAACATCACCGGGGCCACCATCAGCCACGCCCGCGCCCGCCGTGGCCGCTCCGGCCCACGATCGGGAGCCACCTGGCCGAGGTGGGACCGGGCAGGGTTCGGAACCGTCGTTTCGATGTCCGTGGCGGGGGCCGCCTCGGCGTGGGTATTCCGGTTCCCGGTGAGGACTGCCTCGGCGGCGGTGTCGGCCGTGGAGGTCGAGGGGTAAGCGGTCATGGTCCTCCTCAGCGGGACTGCGGGAAGTGGGAGCCTTCGATGTGGGCGCGGACGAGTCGGGCGAAGCCTTCTGCGTCGCCCGACTCGGCGCGGTCGGTGAGAGTCTCGTGCTCGGTCAGGAGCGTGTCGAGGGTGTGCGGCGCGTCGATCGCGACCTGGAAGGTCAGGCGGGCCAGGCGCGGGCCCATGGTGGTGAGCATCTCGGTGACGATGGCGTTGTCGCCGCTGCGGATGAGGCGGGCGTGGAAGGCGTAGTCGGCGCTGGCGAAGCCGAGCGGATCGCCCGCGTCAAGGGCCTTCCTCTGCTCGCCGAGCAGGGTGCGCAGATCGGCGGCCAGAGCGGTGAGGTCGCCGCTGTCGGACAGTGTCTCGACGGCGTCGATCTCGAACATCGAGCGCACGGCGAGCAGGTCGCGACGCTCCTTGCCCGTCACGGTGGTCACGAGCGCGCCCTTCTTGGGGACGAGGCGGACGAGGCGCCAGCGTTCGAGCTGGAGCATCGCCTCCCGGGCGGGGGTGCGACTGGCGTTGTGCGCGGCGGCGAGGTCGGACTCGATGAGGAGGTCGCCGGCTTCGTGTCGGCCTTCGATGATCTCCCGGGCGGTCGCCGCGGCCATCCGAACGGCGATCGGAGCGGAGCCGTCGATGCGCTGCCAGGGCAGTGTCAGCAAATCATTCACGGGCCCACAATATCAGATGCATACATTGATGCATGCATCTAACTATTCGGACTACCCGACGGCGGCCCAGCAACCTGGCGC
>NZ_JAJB01000077.1:0-1263 GCF_000583215.1 Brevibacterium sp. VCM10 | reverse complement strand
GCGATGAGGACGAGGACGACGGGCAGGAAGAGGCCCAGGTAGCCCAGGTCGAAGGCAGGGGCATGGAACGCGGGCAGTCCCACCCAGTCGGCTTTCGTGACGGTGGAGAAGTCGAGCTCGCCCTGCAGCCATGCCGCGCCGTAGCCGACCAGGACGCCGATGAGGATCGAGAGTCGGCCGAGCATCCCGCGGAAGAGTACCGTGGTCAGCAGAATTGCGATGATCGTGATCACAGCCGTCAGGGGAGCGGCCTTGACCCAGTCCCAGGCGGCCGGTGCCAGGTTGAGGCCGATGAGCGCGACGATGGCGCCGGTGACCACGGGAGGCATCGTCACCTCGATCCACCGGACGCCGACGACATGGACGACGAGTCCGACCAACGCCAGAGTCACTCCGACGGAGATGATTCCACCCTGAGCCAAGGCCATGGCATGAGGCTCGAGGTCGTCTCCCGACGTCGCCGAGAACCCCGTGACCGCACCGATCGGGGCGAGCAGTCCGAACGACGACCCGAGGTAGGAGGGCATCATGCCCTTCGTGATGAGCAGGAAGAGCAGAGTGCCGATGGCGGTGAAGAACAGCGTCGTCGACGGCGGGAAGCCGGTGAGCAGCGGAACGAGGAATGTCGCACCGAACATCGCCACGACGTGCTGGGCGCCGATGCCGATGGTCCGCGGCCAGCTCAGACGCTCCTCGGGCAGAACCCTCTCACCGGGAGCGATCGTCCGCCCGTCACCGTGCAGACGCCAGCCGCGGCGACTGCGTGTTCCGGTACGAGTGTCCGTCTGTGTCGAATCCGCCATTGTGCTCCTCGTTCCGATCGTGCTGCTTCTTGGCCGTTGGCCGGCCGGCGGACAGCGGTCCGTGCCGGCGAGAGAAGTCTATGCGCCCGGTCACTGTCTCGCCGAGTCGACGGCCGCTGAACGCACTTCAGGACGGTGCCGCCGGAACCTGATGCAGAGACAGCGATCACGGTTCTGATAACGCATTGAGGGGTGCTCAGGGGGCGTGACCTGGACTGACAGGGAGCCACTATCGCACGGAGGCGAAGGACCAAACGATGACGCCTGTGAGCACCGACCAGCTTGTGAACCCAGACCAGCTCGCCGAGTCCATCCTCAACGGGGAGAGATCACCGAAGCCGAGGCACTTGCGCTTCTGTCGACGCCGGATGAGGACGTCTTCGGCCTCGTCCACGCGGGGTCACGACTGCGCCGGGAGCACTTCGGGAGGACGATCAAACTCAACTACCTCGTCAACCTC
>NZ_JAJB01000076.1:0-508 GCF_000583215.1 Brevibacterium sp. VCM10 | reverse complement strand
TCGACGGCCGCCTCGGTGACATCGATCTGCCCGTGGGCTTCGGTCAGGTATCGGACATCGCGAGGACCGTGCTGACGACCCTGGCCGACGAGGTTCCCGCGGGGACCACGGTCACCTACGGGCAGCTCGCCGAAGCCAGCGGCACCGGGATTCCGGCGCGGGCCGTCGGCGGGATCATGGGGCTCAATCCGATCCCGATCATCGTCCCCTGCCACCGCGTTGTCGCAGGCAGCGGGCTCGGCGGGTACTCGGGCGGACTGCCCGGGCACGAGCTCGAGACCAAGCGGCGCCTCCTCGAGTTCGAAGGCGCCCTGCCGCAGGCGCTGTTCTGAGCCCGTTCATACTCATCGGCCCGGCGCCCGTCATCGGCCCGGCGGCCGCGACGCTTCCTCACCCGTCGAACAGCTCCTGCCCGACGTAGCCGTCCTCGGTCGCTCCGGGCGGAATCGCCCACACGGTCGACCCGATCGGCGTCGTCCATTCGTTGAGCAGGTCCACCTCGGCGAGG
>NZ_JAJB01000075.1:0-2427 GCF_000583215.1 Brevibacterium sp. VCM10 | reverse complement strand
GGTTGCTGGGCCGCCGTCAGGTAGTAATTGGGAGGGAAGGTCAGGACGGGTCTTCCTGCGCGAACGGCGCGGAGGCCCGGTCGAGACGGTCGACTTCGTCGGCGCTGAGCTCGAGCCCGGGTGCGGCCATGACCGCCTCGAGCTGCTCAGGGGTGCGGGCCGAGGCGATCGGTGCCGTCACTCCCTTGGCCAGCAGCCAGGACAGCGCCACAGTCGTCGGAGCGACATCGTGCGAATCAGCGATCGCGACGAGATCGTCGACGACCTTGAGCCCCGCGGCATTGAAATATCCCTGCACCATTCCACCCCGATCGGCGCCTTCGAGGTCGGCTTCGGTGCGGTATTTGCCGGTGAGGAAGCCGGCGGCAAGGCTGAAGTAGGAGAACACCGCGAGATCGCGCCGCTCGGCGACCGGGCGCAGATCGGTCTCGAACTCCCGTCGATAGACGAGGCTGTACTGCGGTTGGATCGCGACCGGCTTGACCAGCCCTTCGTCTTCAGCCGCTGCGAACCACCCGGCCAGACGCGCCGGCGAATAGTTCGACACCGCGATGTGCTTGGCCTTACCGGAACGGACGATCTCATCGAAGACGCGGGCCACCTCGGCGATGGGGGTCACCTCATCGTCGCGGTGGGCGTAGTAGAGGTCGACGTGATCGGTCTGCAGACGCTCCAGGGAGGAGTCGATGGCGGTGCGGATGTATTCCGGATCCTGCGTCTTGTGCTCGGGGTGGTCACCGACCTTCGTGGCGATGACCACCTCGTCCCGGTTGCCGCGCGAGGCCAGCCAGGTGCCGATGATGGTCTCCGATTCGCGACCGGTGTTGCCGGGCACCCACGCAGGGTAGGACTCGGCGGTGTCGAGGAAATTGCCGCCGCCGGCCACGAAGGCGTCGAGGACGGCATGGGACTGCGCCTCATCGGCGGTCCACCCGAAGGTGTTCGTGCCGAGATTGATCGGGAAGATGGACAGGTCAGTGCCGGGAATCTGCTTCCGCATGGTCAAGCTTTCCTCCATTCGTCGAATGATCGGCCGCGAACGGGCCGCACTTCCGCACAACGGATAGATCTGGAGGACTATTCCGCCGAGGCGGCCTGCCCCCGACCGCGCCCCGCGCGGGATGTCGTGAACGCCGCGTCCTCGTAGCCGGCGCGAGCATCGGCCCGCACCGGTACCGGGCCCCGCAACCAAGACGGTGTCGACGCCTACGGGTATGACGGCGCTGAAGTGAACCTCGGTACCGCGCAATTCAGTGTGCACGACCTCGAAGTAGCCGAGCACTCCGTACTTGGTCGCCGCGTACGTCGCCTCGACCGGGGTGGGATGGACCGATGCCGCCGAGGTGGCCCTGCGCGCCCATAGCATCGCCGACTGCCATTTCCGCCTCCGCCCAGCGTGGGGGTACGGCGAGCGCGGTACAGATCCTGTCGAAGGTGCCGTCCATGCCGGCGGGCAGGCGTCACTTGAGGCGGCGCCTTACTTGAGGAGGCGGTCCATTCGACGGTCGGAGAGCTTTCTTCCGCCGGTCTGACAGCCGGGGCAGTACTGGAAGGATTTGTCGGCAAAGGACACCTCGGCGATGGTCTCCCCGCAGACATGACAGGTCTCACCTGTGCGGCCGTGAACGGAGAATCCGCGTTTCTTCGCGGTTTTGATCTTGCCCGGCGGCAGGCCGATAAGTCTGCTGCGGGCGGCATCGAGCACCTCGTGGATGGCGGTGTGCAGCGTCTGCGGGTCGACGGTCTTCGCGGTTGCGAACGGGGAGAGCTTCGCGGCGTGGAGGATCTCATCGGTATAGGCATTGCCGAGGCCTGCGATGATTCTCTGATCTTCGAGGACCGTTTTGATCCGGGAGGTCGACTCGGACAGCGCCGGGGCGAGTTCGTCGACGGTGAGGCTCAGGGCGTCGGTGCCGAGCGATGCGAGGGCGGGCACCTCGGAGGGGTCGCGGACGAGGGACACGGCGGCGTTCTTCTTCGACCCGGGTTCGATGAGGTCGAAGGCGGCCCCCGATGCCAGGATTACACGCATTCCCAACGGCCCCTTGCCCATCCGAGTCGGACCACTCGGTGCGGTGTCATGCCAGTTCAGCCAGCCCATTCGGGCGAACCGGCAGACGAGACTGAGTCCGTCGAAACCGATGACGAGGGCTCGCCCACGGCGGGCCACCTCGGTGATTTCGAGTCCCGCGAGCGCATCGATACTCGGGTCGACGGTCTTGAGCAGGCTGAGCTCGGCAAAGTCCGCGCGGGTGACGAAATCGCCGACCAGCCGCGGACGCAGGAAGTCGACCAGCGCATCGACCTCAGGCAGCTCCGGCATAGTCCCATTATCCTCCTCACCTCCCAATCCCAACACCCCCAATTGCTACCCGACGGCGGCCCAGCAACCTGGCGCGAGGTTGCTGGGCCGCCGTCGGGTAGTTC
>NZ_JAJB01000074.1:0-3878 GCF_000583215.1 Brevibacterium sp. VCM10 | reverse complement strand
ACCTGGCGCCAGGTTGCTGGGCCGCCGTCGGGTAGTAATTAGGGTGTGGTCAGGTTGAGGAGGTCGCTTGGCCGGTGGTGAGCAGGTGGGTGAGCACGTCGGTGACGGTCACGACTGCGTGGCCGCCGTCGGCCTTCTCCACCAAGGCCAGCTGCACGCTGTCCTCGCGCATCGCCTCGAACGCCCGCACCACGGTCATCGATCCGTCCACGACGGTGACGGGACGGGCCGCCTCGGTGATGGGAGCATCCTCGGCGAGTCCGAGCACATCCCGGACATGCACCACATGACTCAGCCGATCATCAGCCTCGGCGCGGACGAGGACTCGACGATGTCGGTCACGGCGCGACGCCTCACGCACCTCACCCGCAGTCGCTGCCGGACCGACGGCTGTCGGCTCCGGGCGACCGGCCACGAGCTCATCAAGTGTGAGCCGGGTGAGGTCGAGGGCGCCGAGCAGAGCCTCCGAGGACTCCTTCTCGAGAGTTCCCGCCTGCGCCGAATGCTGCAGCAGCTGCCTCAGGTCCTCCGGCGTGTGCGCCTGATCGACCTCGTCGACGGGCTCGACCTTGACCATCCGCAGGCACGCGTTCGCCGCGTTGTTGAGCACGTGCAGCAGCGGGCGGGTGAGGAACATGAAGGCCCGCATCGGCAGTGCCAGCATGATCGCCGAGCGTTCCGGATGTGCCACCGCCCACGACTTCGGCGCCATCTCACCGACGACGAGGTGGAGGAAGGTGACGACGATGAGGGCGAGGACGAAGCCGATGATGTCGGCGATCCACAGCGGCAGGCCGAGCGCTTCGGCGACCGGGGTGATCCAGTGGTGGACGGCCGGTTTCGTGATCGCCCCGAGCGCCAAAGTACACGCCGTGATGCCCAGCTGCGATCCGGCCAAAAGCACCGACAGCTCGGTCGAGCTGCGCAGGGCAGCCCTCGCTGAGCGGCTGTCGACGGCGGCGTCTTCGAGGCGGTGGCGTTTCGCGGCGATGAGAGCGAATTCGACGGCGACGAAGAACGCGCTCAGCCCGATGATGGCGATCGTGATCGCGGTGATGACCCAGGGATTGCTCATCGTGCCACCTCGATCCCGATCCGCAGCCGCGCGGGCACATGCGTGGCCACTTCGACGACGTCGATGACGAGGCGCTCGGTCTCCGGGGTGTCGTGTTCGCTGAGGTCGGCGGGGTCGATCGGCAGTTCGATCGAGACCCGGTCGCCCACCTCGGGGAATCCGCGGAGGTGTTCGATGACGAGTCCCGACAAGGTCTGCGCCGAGGTGGCCGGCAGTTCGCGTTGAAGGACGCGGGCCACCTCGTCGAGGGGGATGATCCCGGGTGCCGTCCAGGTGCCGTCGCCGGTCTCGATGAGTTCGTCGACGGTGTGGTCGTGTTCGTCGGCGATGTCACCGACGAGTTCCTCGCCGAGGTCCTCCATCGTCAGGATTCCGGCGAAGCCGCCGTATTCGTCGACGACGCAGGCCATCTGCTCTCCGCGTTCGAACAGCGTGGACACCGCGTCCGGCAGCGGGAGGGATTCCGGCACGAAGACCGGGTCGCGCAGGAGGGAGCGGACCCCGGTCGCGGTGGCGGTGTCCGTCGAGCCCGGTGCCGCCTCGGTGACGTTTTCGCGGGGGCCCGGCCCCGCCTCAGCGAAGACGTCGAGGAGGTCGATCGTACCGATCACCTGATCGTCGGCGTCGAGCACGGGGTAGCGGGAGTGGCCGCGGCTCATCCTGTCGCGCACCTCGTCCAGGGGCGTGTCGATGTCGATGACGTCGACGCGTGAGCGCGGCACCGTGGCGTGGGCGACCGTCTGGGCCGGGAAGTCGAGGATGCGGTCGAGCATGAGCGAATCGTCGTCGACGATCTCGCCGCCCTCCCGGGATTCGGCGACGATGTGCTTGAGATCGCGGCGGGTGGCCGAATGATCGACGTCGTGGACCGGCTCGATGCCGAGGACGCGCAGCAGGGCGTTCGAGGCTTTGTCGAAGATCGTGATGAGCCAGCCGAACAAGGTCAGATAGATCGAGGTCGAGCGGGCGAGCCAGGTGGCGAGCGCCTCGGGGCGGGCGATGGCCAGGTTCTTCGGGAACAGTTCGCCGAAGAGCATCTGGATGAGCGTCGAGACGAGCAGGGCGAGGACAGTGCCGATGAGGATGCCTGTGCCGGCGGGGATCGGGGTGCCGCCGAGGGCCTCGCCGACGGCTGTGCCGATGAGCGGTTCGGCGACGTAGCCGACGAGCAGACCGGTGACGGTGATGCCCAGCTGCGCGCCGGAGAGCATGAAGGAGGTGCGGCGGGTGATGGACAGGGCTCGGTCCGCGGCGCGATCACCGGAGGCCGAACGTGCGGCCAGACGGGAGCGGTCGACGGCCATGTAGGCGAATTCCTGCGCCACGAAGTAGCCGGTGGCCACCGTGATGAGCAGGACGACGAGAAGGCCGACGAGCAACGAGAGCAGCCAGGTCAACGGCGACCACCTGCCCGCGCGCTCTGTGCTCGCAAAGCGTCTGCCCGCGCGCTATTGAATTGTTCCGAGGTGCTGAAGGTGATGTCCCAGCCGGGACTTCGATAGTCGTCCATGGTCCTTCCGAAAGTGATCAAGTGGGCGGCTGCTATCGATTATCCTGACCCAGGCTGGCAGAACGCTGAACCCGCGCCCCTCCCAGAACTAGCCGACGGCGGTTCAGCAATCTTGCGCCAGTTTGCTGAACCGCCGTCGGCCGCGTCTCTGAATCACCGTGACGTCGCTGAATGCGCCCAGAGCAGTGCGCATTCAGTGACGTTACGGTCGTTTGGCGGGACGCTGAACGACGAAGGACTCAGCTGCCGAAACTCTCCAGAAGCGCGATCACAGACTCTTTTCCGAGCTGATGCGCCGCGAGCGGACTGTCCCCGGTCAGGAGGTTGCGGTCGCGTGTGGTGGCACCGGTCATCTCATCGTTGATGATCTCGATGCCGTCCTTCTTCAACGTCTCGCCGAGAGCCCACGGCATCTCGCCAGGTAGATAGCCGATGTCGATGTTCGCGCCGAAGTCGAGTGCGTCCGGGAACGCAGTGACACGGTAGTCGGCAAAGCGGTTCTCAGAGCGATCGAGGCCTGCGGCCAACAATGCCGCCGGACCATGACAGAGAGTGATGATGAGCCTGTCATTGTCTAGGAAGAAGTCCAGGGCAGCCTGCACGTCCCGGTCGAAGGGGATGACGTTCATGGCACCGTGACCGCCCGGGATGAAGATCGCGGCGTAGTCGTCGAGGCCGTTCGCGATGACGTCGGAGAGCCTCAGCGGAGCCTTGAATTTCGTCTCGGTGCTCGACCACGCGGAGGCGATGGCCTCGTCCTGCCCGGGGTAGGCCCACCATTCGAATTTTCCGGGCCCGCCGCTGACGGTGGCCACATCGATCTCGTAGCCGGCCTCAGCCATGTGGTGGAGTGGCAACAGCGTCTCGACGGGATGATTGCCGGTGGAGAAGAACATGCCATTCCTCATGAGCATGTACCGCTCGTCGGTGGCGATCGTGAGGATCTTCCACTTCCCGCCAGTGTATGTCTCCTCGGTGACGAGGCCGTCGAAGTCGGTCCTGCTCGACGTGTACTGGGAGAGCGAGTACGGGCTCGGGAAGAAGGCGTTGGCCTCCGCCTGATCGGGCACCGGGCTCCGGTCTTGAGATTTGTCGCTGTCAGTCATGTCTTCACCTTTCGCTCGTGTGGCTCACTTGCAGGTCGGTGTCGTCGGTGCATCGACTGACCTGTCAGCATACGGGACACGGAAAGGCACCGCCAACGACTGGGCCCAACGGGCACAGGAGCATCAACTGATCGCTGAACCCCACCCCTCCCCGGAACTACCTGACGGCGGCTCAGCAACCTCGCGC
>NZ_JAJB01000073.1:0-48593 GCF_000583215.1 Brevibacterium sp. VCM10 | reverse complement strand
GTGATGAGCGTGCCCGCCTCAGCAATCAGCTGGGTAGCGATCTTCTGCCCTTCCTCAGACTTGAGGTCGAGCGTGACCGAGCGCTTCCCCTTATTCAGAGACGCCCAATAGATTGAGGTGCCGTCATCGCTGATCGGCCACCGATTCGCATCGATATTCCCACCGACCGGATCGATGCGAATCACATCGGCACCGAGCTGCGCGAGCGTCATCGCACCCAACGGGGCCGCGACGAATGCAGAGATCTCAACGACTTTGAGGCCAGTCAGGGGTGCGGGGCGAGTGTCGGTCATGGTCGTTCTCCTCAGTTGTTCGTACTCACGGTCGCGGCGATGGCCGTCTTCCCATCCGGGGCGACGGCCTGCAGGTCGTGGACCCCGGGCTCGGTCTCCCGACCGACGAGATGAATCTGTTCGTTCGCGAACAACGGGGACTTCGCGGTGAACCGGTATTCGGTCACAGCCGCCTCGGGGTGGGTGGATATGAACGCATCGAGAAGTAGCGTCGCGGTCAACGGTCCATGCGTGACGAGCCCGGGATAGCCTTCGACCTCGGTGACATACGTGTGATCGTAGTGGATGCGGTGGGAGTTGAACGTCAGCGCCGAATAGCGGAAGAGCATGACTTCATTCGGCCTGACCGAACGCGGCCAGTCCCGCCCCTCCGGGACTGCACTGTCCGTTCGCGGGGGCCGTGCTGCCGACCCTTCCGGCGCCGGGTTGGCTTCCCGGTAGACGATCGTGTGCCGATCCGTCGTCGCCAGGATTCCGTCTGCCGTTATCTCATGGCGCAGCTTCACGAAGCACAGGGGCCCGGTGCTGCCGGTCTTTTCCGTGATCGACTCGATCGTCGTCGTGCGTTCGATCGCATGACCAGGCAGGATCGGGGCGTGGAAAGTCAGATCACTGCCTGCCCACATGCGCCTGGGCAGAGGCACCGGAGGCATGAACCCACCAAGCGCCGCGTGCCCGTCGGCTCCGAGTTCGCTCATCGGCACATCGTCTTCGGAGAAATGCAACCAATGCCCCAATGGGAACAGCGGTGCAGCCTTGTCCCCGTCATGGCCGAGCAGCGTCGCCAGCCGTGTGGCCCATTCCCCATCATCGGTCTCGGTGGCGGCGGCGCTGCGGCCGACCCAGTCCTGGAGGTTCGTCTCACTCATCGCAGTCAAGTTCCTATCGGTAGTTCGTAATTGGCGCCCACAAGTGCCCAATTACTACCTGACGGCGGCGCAGATACCTGGCGCCAGGTTGCTGGGCCGCCGTCAGGTAGCAATTGGGGTCAGCGGCCGAGGAGTTCGTCGGAGATGATGCGCATCTGAATCTCCGACGAGCTCTCGAAGATCTTCGTCAACCGCGCATCCCGCCAGTGGCGCTCGACCGCGAAGTCCTTCGTGTACCCGGCACCACCATGGATCTGCAGCGCCTCGGACGTGACTTTCTCGCTCATCTCTCCGGCCAGGTACTTCACCATCGCCGCTTCCTTATCACAGCGACGACCCGAATCGATCTCCGTGCACACGTGGTACATCAGCTGCCGGCACGCCTCGATCTGAGCGGCCATGTCCGCGACCTTGAATCTCAGATGCTGGAAGTCCGCGAGCGGGTGCCCGAACTGTTCGCGTTCCTTGAGGTATTTCACCGAGTCCTCGAGTGCCGCCTGCGCCAGTCCGATCGACCGCGCCGCCGTGTGCGCACGCCCAACCTCAAGCCCGGACACCGCTTGATAGAACCCGCGCCCCTCCTCCCCGAGGAGAGCATCGGCGGGGAGGATGAAGTTGTCGAAGGACAGCTCCCAGGTCTTCCACCCGTGGTAGCCGATCTTCTTCGCCGGCGCCCCGGAGATGCCTTCGGGGAACGTGCCGCGCTCCTTCTCAACCAGGAACACCGAAATCCCCCGATGTCGCTTCTCCTCCACCGAAGTGCGAGCAAAGAGGATGATGTAGTCGGCCTGATCGGCATAAGTGCACCACATCTTCGTGCCGTTGATGACCCAGTCACCATCAGCATTGCGTTCGGCCTTGCACCGCAGGTTCGCCACATCCGACCCGGCCTCGGCCTCAGACAGGGCGAAGGCGCCGAGGTACTCACCACTGGCAACCTTCGGCAGCAGACGTGCCTCCTGTTCGGGCGAGAATCCACCGCCCATGCCGTTGCCGCGAGCCAACAGGCCGGCCACGGACATCCAGGCACGGGAGAGTTCCTCAGCCACGAGGCAGTACTCGAACACACCGAGCCCCAGCCCGCCGTATTCCTCGGGGAAGAGGATGCCGAAGAATCCCATCTCCGCCATCTGCTTGACCATCGAATCCGGGAACTGCCCCTCGACCGGATCAAGCTCATTGGCGATCGGCAGGACGACATCACGGGCGAACTCGCGGGCGAGCGCCTGGATCTCGAGGCGCTCCTCGGCCATCATGTGCGGAGTATCCGGACGCGGACGCGGCTTATGAGTCATGTTCTTCCCTCGGGTGGAGTGCCTGGCCAGATGGCCAGAGGCTAATCGTGCGGATTCGTCAGACGCGGGTGGGCTGATTGCGCAACTGTGGGGGCCTGCCAGGGCCGCTCAGGCCCTGTTCCTACCGATGAGCTGTTTGGCGATGACGTTCATCTGGATCTCGTTCGTGCCTTCGCCGACGATCATCAGAGGAGCGTCACGGTAGTAGCACTCGACGTCATACTCAGTCGAATATCCGTAACCGCCATGGACGCGGATGGCGTCGATGGCCACCTCGGCGGCCATCTCCGAGGCATAGAGCTTCGCCATTCCTGCCTCCATGTCCACGCGGGCGCCGGAATCACAGGTGCGTGCGGCGTGGAGGACGAGCTGCCTGGCGGCCTCGAGCTTCGTCGCCATCATCGCGAGCTTGTTGCCCACGGCCTGGTGCTTCCAGATCGGCTTGCCCATCGACTCACGCTCCTGCGAGTACTTCACTGCATCATCAAGCGCGGCCTGCGCGACGCCGAGTGACCGGGAGGCGACCTGAATGCGGCCGATCTCGAGGCCCTTCATCATCTGCTTGAACCCGACGCCCTCGGCCTCACCGAGCAGCTGCGACTGCGGCTGCCGGAGACCGTCGAAGGACAGCTCGCACGTCTCGACGCCCTTGTACCCGAGCTTCGACAGATCCTGGGAGACGGTAAACCCCTCCCCCTTCTCCACGAGGATGATCGAGATGCCCTTGTGACGGGGTTCCGCCTCGGGATCGGTCTTGCACAGCAAAGCGATGAGGTCGGATTTCCGGGCGTTCGTGATCCACGTCTTCGACCCGTTGATGACGTAGTCATCGCCGTCCTTGGCAGCTGTTGTGCGCATGGCCTGAAGGTCGGATCCGCCGCCGGGTTCGGTCAGCGCCATTGTCGCGCGCAGCTCACCCGTGGCCATCCGCGGCAGGTACTTGTCCTTCTGTTCCTGCGTACCGTATTCCTGGAGGAGCTTCGCGACGACGGTGTGCCCGCCCATGGCACCGGCCAGGGACATCCACCCGCGCGAGAGCTCCTGAGTGATGAGCGCATATGCCTCGGTCGAGACCTTGCCCATCCCCCACGGCTCGTCGATGGCGAGCCCGTAGATGCCCATGTCCTTCATCGTCTGGATCCATGCCTCGGGGGTATTCGTTGGCGTGCTCGACCTTGTTGACGCTGGGTTTGACCTGTTCGTCGATGAATTCGGCGACCAGGTCGATCATCATCTGCTCTTCATTGCTCACGGCCATGGTGAAATCCTCTGCTCGTTCGTCATTTGGAAAGTTCAGTCCAGTCGGGTGCCGTCGCGCACCGTGCGGGTTCGGCCGAGGCCGAGCGTCGGCGGACCGGTGCTGTCGAAGAAGTCATTGCCCTTGTCGTCGGTGATGATGAACGCCGGGAAGTCTCCGACGTGGATCTTCCACACTGCCTCCATCCCGAGCTCCTCCATATCGAGGACCTCGACCGAGGTGATGCAGTCCTGAGCCAGCCGGGCGGCAGGGCCGCCGATCGATCCGAGGCAGAAGCCCCCGAATTCAGCGCAGGAGCTCTTCACCTGCGCGGACCGGTTGCCCTTGCCGAGCATGATCATCGACCCGCCGGCCTCCTGGAACCGCCGCACATAGGTGTCCATCCGCGATGAGGTTGTCGGACCGAACGACCCCGAGGGCATTCCCTCGGGCGTCTTCGCCGGCCCCGCATAGTAGATCGGATGGTCTTTGAAATACTCGGGAAGTTCCCCACCGGCATCGAGGCGGTCGCGCAGCTCCGCGTGCACGATGTCGCGGGCGACGACGACCGTTCCCGTCAGCGACACACGGTCACCGACGGACAGTTCGGACAGCTATTCCTGCAGCCTCTGCATCGGTCGGTCGAGGTCGATGGCGGTGACATTGCCGGATTCGATCTCCTCGACGCGGCCCATCGCGGGCAGGAACCTCGCCGGATCGTGTTCGAGCTCTTCGATGAATACACCGTCTGCGTTGATGCGGGCGATGATCTGCCGGTCGGCCGAGCAGCTCACGGCGATCGCGATCGGCAGGGATCCGTTCTGCCGGGAGTAAGCACGATGCGAGTACCGCGGGCAAGTGGCGGCCAAGAACCCCTCACCCCACGGGCCCCGGAAGTTCAAGCACTCGGGAATTGCGAAGCCGCCACCGGAGCACGCTGATGCCCAACCTGGTGCGGTTGTAGCCCGACAGCGGGTCGTAGCCGAGGCAGCGTTCGATCTGCTCGGCCCGGCTCTGCACCGTGCTGTGGTGCAGACCGAGGTCGCGGGCCGCCTGTCTGATCGTCGGTGCTTCGAGGAGCACGCGCACCGTGGACTCCGCCCACGGCGAGTCCATGATCTCGTCGATCAGCGCAGCGTCCGGATCGGTTGTGTCAGATGATTCGGCGAGCAGTTCGACGAGCCCACCGAAGTTTTCCGACCGCACCAGCCCTTCCTCGGGCGGGCGGCTGAGTCGCAGTGCCACCACGGCTGCCCGCAGTGACCGCGGCAGTTCTCCGATCGACCCGGACGGCCCCAGTCCGGCCGGTGTCACGGCGATGTCCTCGGTGTCGTCGGTCACGATGACCACCTGCAGAGTGCCATGTTCGCTGGTGATGACATCGGTGGGACCGGCGGGTCGCTTCTCGAAGACGGCGAACAGCGGGGCCGCGAGGACTCGATATCCCGAACCAGGCGTCAACCCGAGGCGAACCGCGGCAGCACTCCGGTCTTCGGGCGTCGCGGCAGGATCGAGGGCGACCGCCACGTCCCGCGGGGTCTCCAGCTGCTGCCGTTCGAGACCGAATCTCACGCCGATGGCCAGGCCGAATCTCTCAAGGATGAGTTCATCGTTGGGCAAGGCACCGTCCTCCCGCTCGAGCCAGACCTCGGAATCGTTCGGCAGGGACAGGGCGGCCACCTCGGCGGGCCGGTCTCCCGGAATCGAGACTCCGCCTGAATCGACCCTCAGCCGCCTGCTCCCGTCCCCACTGCGAAAGCCGGCCGGGCAACCGGCCAGAGCCGCGGCCGCGGAGGCGAGGGCATGGGAATTGACCTCGCCGGCCATGAGTTCGTCGAAGCAGGCGATGACGCGCAGACCCAGGCTCGCCTCGGGATCGAGCTTGGCAATCCTGCCGAGCAGCTCCTGCACGTCACCACCTCCTCGTTCGTCCGTCGGTCGACGATTGGCAGTCCACGATTGTCGACCGACGGTCGCCATTCGCCTCAGTCGCGAATCAGCCTTTCAGAGCATCGTAGACTGCCGTCTCCATCTCGAGGTAGCCCCCAACCGATTCCGGGTCGGCGAAGGGGAAGATCTGTGTGGCCCAGTACCCGCCGATCTTGTTCTGTCGGTCGAACCAGTAGAAGAGGTTGGCAAGACCCGCCCATGCGGCGGCGCCGGCCGGGCGTCCGGTCGGGGCGTCCTCCTCGTTGATCATGAACGTGTATCCCCAGGTCTTCGGCATGCCGGGGAAGAACTCCGCATCGTTGGACAAGCTCGGAATGACTCCGGGCAGCAGTTTCACCCGAAGATCGCCGAGGTGATTCTGCGTGGCCATGTCCACCGTTTCGGGGCGGAGGACGACGGTTCCGTCGTCGGCTGCTCCGTCGTTGAGCCACATCCTGATGAACTTCAGGTAGTCATCGACGGTCGAGAAGAGTCCGTGGCCGCCCATCTCCACCTCCGGATCGGGCAGCATGAAGTCGGTCGCCGCGAGTTCGCCGTCGGTGCGCTGGTGCATCGTGGCCTGCCGCTCCTGCATTGACGCGGTCGGACGGAAGGTGCTGTCGTCCATGCCCAGCGGTTCGAGGACTCGGGTGCGCATCGCCTCACCCAGAGTCTTTCCGGTGATGCCTTCGATGACCTGGCCGGCCCAATCTATGTTCGACCCGTACTCCCATTGGGTGCCGGGATCGAACAGCAGCGGAGTCTCCAACGCCTTCCTGGTGGCGGTGACGATGCTCGGCTGGCCGTGTTCGCGGGCGAGTCGTTCGTACTTCTCGTTGAAGAAGTCATAGCCGAAGCCGGCGGTGTGCAGCAGCAGCTGTTTGGTGGTCGGTTCGCTGGCAGGTGCCCGGAGGATCGGTTCTCCGCCGTCGTCGAAACCGTCGATGACCTGTACGTCGGCCAGTCCTGGGGCATAGTCCTTCGCCGGGGCGTCGAGGTCGAGCTCTCCCGACTCCACCAGCTGCAGTGCCACGGTGCCGGTCAGGGCCTTCGTCGTGGAGAAGATCATGAACACGGAGTCCGTGGTCATCGGCTGCGGATCGTCGAGGGAGCGGACTCCTGCAGCAGTGAGACTGATGGTCTCCTTGTCGGTGGTCACTCCGGCGACGACGCCTGGGACGCCGCCGCTGTCGACGGTCTTCGTGGCCACGCGGACAACTGCGTCGTTGACAGCTGTGTTCTCAGACATGATGTTCCTTTCAGTCGGCCAGGAGCTTCTCGATCCAGGCCATTCGGGTGCTGATCATTCCTTGCGCAAGGTGTGTATGGGCGGCGAAGATGTCGAAGGCGTGGAAGCCTCCGGGCCACACGTGCAGCTCCGCTTCGCTGCCGTCGTTCCAGAGGGCCGAGGCGTAGGCGACGGCTTCGTCCCGGAAGATCTCGGCCGAACCCACGTCGATGTACGCGGGCGGCAGATCGGTGAGGTCGTTGGCACGCGATGGTGCGATGTAGGGCGAGACCGCCTCGGTGCGGTAGTCATCGCCGAGCATCGCCTGCCATCCGGTTTCGTTGCTCACCCGATCCCAGACGCCGATGCCGTCGAACTGATGGATCGACGGTGTGATGCCTCGGTCGTCGAGCATCGGGTAGATGAGCAGTTGGCCCTTGAGCTTCGGTCCGTGCCGGTCACGGGCCGCCAGCGCCATTCCGGCGGCCAGTCCCCCTCCGGAGCTGGCTCCGGCGACGATGAGTCGGGCGGGGTCGACGCCGAGGGTGTCGGAGTTCTCTGCCGTCCACAGGAGTGCGGCGTACATGTCCTCACGCGCATACGGGTCTTGGAACTCGGGCGCCAGACGGTATTCGGGGCAGATGAGGATCGCACCGATCTTCTCGACCCAGTCGAGGTTGAGGCCGAGCGCGCTGAAGCGATCGCCGAACATCAGCCCGCCGGAGTGGGCGTAGACGATCGTCGGTCGTCGTCCGGTGTCCCCGGACCGTCTGAAGACGGAGACGGTGATGTCCTCGCCGAGGTGGCCCGGCACCTGATATTCGGAATGTTCGACCCGACGGCTGCTGAGAGTCTCCGCCAGCGGCTCCGAGGCGTACGAGACCCGCATGAAGTCGATGAGCGAAGGAGTGATGGTCGGCGGAAAGACCCCGCCGATGACGGACAGACTCGCGGCGAGCTCCGCGTCGAATCGTGACCGTCGTTGTGTCATGTCACCAAGTATGCCGACCCCGGCGCCGCGGCACTACCGCCAGACCATCGTGCTTTTCGTGCAGTCACCCGACAGTTGTCGGGTGCGCCTCACTTCACCCGATGAACCCCATCACCGACTCCTTGACCTGGAGGATCGCCAAGAACCCGAACAGTGCCAGGCACACGCCGAGAAGCACGTTCGACCACTTCGTATTGCGCAGACCGGTCGGCACGGATTCGCGGTTGAGGATGACGAGCAGGGCGAGCGCGAGCACCGGCAGGATGAACGCGCTGATCGCAGCGTAGACGAGGACGAGGGTGACGGGTTTGCCGAGTCCCATGATCACCAGCGTCGCCACCGACAGGTAGACGAGCGCGCCGCGGAACTCGACCGACTTCGCCGACATGTCGAAGCGGGCCTCGTCCTGGTGCGGGTAACGCCTGAGCACTCGCAGGCAGTCGGCGGTGACGTAGGCGATGCCGGAGAATCCGCCGAGCACGCTCGTGTACACCACGGCGAGGAAGCTGATGAGGAAGACCATCCGTCCGACGTCACCGATGCGGCTGACCAGACTGTCGGCGATCGCGAACAGTGAGTCGTTGTCCGCGATCGTGAAGCCCTGGCCGTAGAGGATGAAGGCCCCTACCGCGCTCATCGCCACGGCGAAGACGAAGACGAGGCCGTAGCTGATGACCAGGTCGAGGCGGACGACGGGTTTCCAGTTCGGGCTCCGCCAGGACTTCTCCCGGATCCAGAACGAGTAGGCGAGGATTCCGGTCGCTCCCCCGACGCCGCCGATGAGCGACATGACCGTGATGATGGACGTGTTCGGGAACGTCGGGACCACGGTCTCGGCGGCGACCTGTTGGGCGCCGTCACCTTGGAATACGGAGATTGCGAGCGCGATGATGCCGAAGAACATGATGATCCCGAAGCCCATCATCGCCTTTTCGACGAGACCGTAGCGGCCGATGCCCACCAGCACCGAGGCCGAGAGCAGCACGACGACGGCCGTCGGCCAGAACGGAAGCACCGGGAAGATCGCCTGGATGATGTTCGTCGTCACCGCGATGACGCCGGCGCCGAAGAAGAGCCCGACGAGCAGTTCGGCGATGAGGAACAGGATCGGGAACGTCCGCCCGCCGAACCGAGTGAGATGGGAGATCAGGGACCGGTCGCCGCTCATCTGCAGCCGCGCGACCGCCTCGGAGAGGACGAACTTGAGGATGATGCCGACGGTGAACACCCAGATGAGCGCCAGACCGTATTCGGCGCCGGAGTTCATCGTCGTGATCATGTCCGAAGCTCCGACGCTGGCGAGCGCGAGCACGATCCCGGGTCCGATGAGGCGGAGGCGTCCGGTCCATGATGTCGGCGCCGAGGCGGCGTTCTTCGTCTGCGATGTCGTTTCGGCGGACATTGGCGGGGTGGGCTCCTTCACGTGGGTTCGTCGACGCCGCCGGAATCGTTCGCACGGGGCATCGTTCGCTCAGGAGAGTATGGCCGAGGTCGTCACATTCCGGAACGGAAGTCTCAACAACCGGGAAGCGCCGCAGTTTCAACCCATGCCGCAGGGCTGTTCACCACCCGCTCACGGCCCATTCTAGTCGCCGATCCTCAGGCCGATTCGCAGTCTGCGAGCGTATATTCGACGCCATGGCTGCAGCACTCGATGAAGGACCCTTCTTCCACGGCACCCGTGCCGAACTCTCACCGGGAGACCTGCTGACCGCAGGCTTCGCCTCGAACTACCGGCCCGAAGTGACGATGAACCATATCTACTTCACCTCGCTCGTCGACGGGGCAGGGCTCGCCGCCGAGGTGGCCGCCCTCAACTCCGGAGCTCCGCACGTCTACGAGGTCGAACCCCTCGGCGACTTCGTCGACGACCCGAACGTCACGGACAAGAAGTTCCCCGGCAACCCCACACGGTCCTTCCGCAGCAGCGAACCCCTGCGCATCGTCCGCGAGGTCACCGACTGGAAGCGCCTGAGCGAGCAGGACCTGCAGATGTGGCGCGAGCGCCTCGACGCCATCCGTGCAGACGACGACAAAGAGATCATCAACTGATTTCGCCGAGGCAGCTGACCGGTCACGACGACACCGTCCCACCCGTGGTCGAGTCCACGCGTGCCCGAACTCAACTGTGCCGCTCAACGATGTCCATGTCGGCTTCCGTGGCATTGCGGAACTTCCCGCCCTGTGCCGTGTAGTCGTCGCCGGCCTCCTGGAGCCTCTTGACGAAGAGCGGGCACACGGGCACCACCGTGATTCCGCGTTCGCGGGAATCATCGAGCGCCTCGGCGACGAGGATCTTCGATAACCCACGACCGCCGAACTCCTCGTCGACGACAGTGTGGTGGAAGATGCGTTCGGTCTCCGCGTCGGGTCCGGGCAGGAAATACGCGTGGCCGGCGACGGTGCCGTCGGCGAC
Source organism: Brevibacterium sp. VCM10 (assembly GCF_000583215.1). Taxonomy (NCBI): domain Bacteria; kingdom Bacillati; phylum Actinomycetota; class Actinomycetes; order Micrococcales; family Brevibacteriaceae; genus Brevibacterium; species Brevibacterium sp. VCM10. The sequence continues at coordinate 38,335 of NZ_JAJB01000073.1, read as the reverse complement.
GGCGATGTCATAGGACCGGGTGGTCTCGTTGATCGACACGGTCACCTCGGCGCCGGTCTTGTCCTCGAATGTCTTCACCATGGCTATAACCCTTTCGTCGTGCTCTGCTGGTACTCGGTGGAGCGGAATTCGTCACCGCTCTATTCCGCGGGTCCACCTTGGACCTGGGGCGGCGGATTCTTCCGCGGTCTGATCGTGACGTCGGGCAGCCTCGGCGCGGGGAGCCTCCACATGCCATCGGCATTGCGACCGGGCCCGCCCTTGCCGACGTAGCCGTCGACGACGCCGAAGCGGTCACCTTCGGCCTGCCATTCCTCGCGGTAGGCCGCGATCTCCTCATGGGTGCGGCCGACGAAGTTCCACCACATGACGATCTCTTCGGGGAACGGTTCGCCGCCGAGGAGGACGAGTCGGGCGGGTTCGTCGCTGCGGTTGGCGATGCGCAGCTCTTCAACACCGGTGCCCGTGTAGCCGACCGCCGCAACGGGCAGGTCGACGTTCTCCAGGGCGATATCGCCGGAGTCGACGAGGACGCCGTGCTCGAATCCCGGATTCACGGGCAGGTCGATGCTCGCACCGGGGTCGAGGCGGATCTCGGCGCCGAGCAGCGGCGAATGAGTCTGCACCGGAGACTCCGTTCCCCAGAGTTTTCCGAGGAAGACGAGCATCTCTCCGCCGGCGAAGGAGACAGGGGCGGGTTCGAAGTGCTCGAATTCGCGTTCGAGCTGGTGGCGGGTGGCCCCGGGCAGGGCCAGCCACAGCTGCACGCCGTGGAGGGTCGTGGTCTCCTCGGTCGAGACCTCGGAGTGGCAGATGCCTCGGCCTGCAGTCATGAGGTTGACCTCGCCGGGCAGGACGAGGCCGGCGTTGCCGCCGGAGTCGATGTGCTGGATGGCGCCTTCGAACAGCCAGCTCACGGTCTGCAGTCCGGTGTGCGGGTGCGGGGCGACGTCCATGCCGCCGGTGACCGAGACATCGGCTGGCCCGTAGTGGTCGACGAAGCACCAGGGTCCGATGAGGGAGCGCTGCCGCTGCGGCAGGGTGCGGCGCACGATCATCGCCCGCGGCCCGCCGAGCGGAACCTCACGGGAGGTGATGATCTCAACCGGGGAACGTCCCTGCTGGTCACAGGCCGGCCCGGGCAGTCCCCCGGCCTTGCAGACCACTTGATCGGGGCGAGTCTCGACGTTGCTCATGGCCACATCGTAGCCCTCTACGCGGCGGGCGGGGAGGGGGACAGTTCCGCGGGAATGCCGCTCGCCCGCTCCCCTACTCGACCGGGCGGACCTTCGAGACGAGCTCGAAGATCTCGTCCGCCTCGGCATCCGTGAGCCCGGCGAATCCGGCGAGGATGATCTCCGCATTCGTCGCGGCCGCCTCGTCGCACAGCCTCTGCCCTTCTGCGGTCAGCGCCACGAGCACACCCCGCTGGTCCTCGCGGTCGGGCTCCTGCGTGACCAGGCCACGATCCTCGAGCTTGCCGAGCAGTCGACTGAGCGCGCTGCGGCTGATCACGAGGCTGCGCAGCAGATCCCGCGGCCTGACCTGAGCTGCAGGTCGGGCATTGATGAGGACGTCGAACTCGTTCACGGTCAGTCCGTGCCGGGTCCGGAACTCGGCTTCGAACCTCGTATAGAAGTCCTGATACTTCTCCATCATCAGACGCCAGGCCGCAATCTTGATCGGGCCGTTCTGCCTGATCATGCTGCTCACCGGAGTCGTCTTGTCCATCGGTCCGCCCCTGCTCGTCGATGTGTCATGCCACACTTTTGTTGCATAGTCAACAGAATAGTAGTTCAATGATATAACTGGCCTCAGATTCGGGGCCCGTCGACCACCCCTCGACGACTGTACCCGGCAGATCCCCAACATGCCCCCGGTTGGCAGAGGTCGAGCAGAGCCGCCCCACAGCTCCGATCTCACTCCGGGGGTATCGTATTGCCTCACGCCCCGCACTTCCCACGCACCCCGCCCAGCCAGGGTCTGCCTCGATCCCCGGACGAGCGGCGCCGTGATCACCCGAACGCCGGTCGCTCAGATCTCTCGCCAGTGCAGCCGCTCCTGCCGCTTGGCCATGAACATCGCCGCACCGAGTGCCGCAAGAGCCACGATGGCACCGACGAGGTCGAGCACATGGTTGGGCGTGACCAGACCGATCGCCCCGAGCGCCAGAACGATGCGCAGCCAGATCGGCAACGGCAAGAACAGGTGCCCTTCGGCCGCAACCGCGAGCAGAGTGACCCCGATGAGCAGGATGACCGCAGCCCGGATCGTGTCCACCGCCGAGCCGTCGAGCATGAGCAGCTCGGGCTGATAGACGAAGACGAAGGGCACGATGATCCCGCCCAGGGCCAGACGCATCGCGAGGAACCCGGTGCGCATCGGAGATCCACCCGACAGACCGGCCGCGGCGAAGGCCGCCAAGGCCACGGGCGGGGTGATATTGGCGAAGAGCCCGAAGTAGAAGACGAAGAGATGAGCGGCCAGGGGCGCCACGTCGAGCTGGACGAGGGCGGGGGCGGCCATCGTGGCGACGATGATGTAGGCCGGGATCGACGGCAGCCCCATGCCCAGGATGATGCAGGCGACCGCGGTCATCAGCAGCGTCGGCAGAAGGAACCCGCCGCCGATGGTGACGATGGTCCCGGCCAGCTTGACGCCGAAGCCGGTCTGCGTGGCAACGCCGACGATGATGCCCACACAGGCACAGGCAACCGCCACGGACACCGCGGTCAGCGCCCCATCGCGCAGGGCGTGGACGATGTCGAGCAGCGACATCCGGGTGCTCTTGCGCACCATCGCCGCCGCGATCGTGACGAAGATCGTCGTCACCGCGGCGAAGAGGATCGTCGTCCCGGAGAAGAAGAGCATGTAGAGCAGGAACAGCAGCGGCAGCAGCAGGTGCCCGCGTTCCTTCATCACGTCCATGACCGCCGGCAGGTTCTCCCGGCTGATGCCGCGCAGACCCTGACTCGTCGCCCGCAGGTGGACCTGGATGAGGATGCCGAGGTAGTAGAGCACGGCCGGGATGATGGCGACGAGGACGATCTGCGTATAGGGAACCCCGAGAGTCTCGGCCATGATGAAGGCCGCGGCGCCCATGATCGGCGGCATGATCTGACCACCCACCGAGGCGGCCGACTCGACGGCTCCGGCGAAGTTGCGCTGGTAGCCCACCCGCTTCATCATCGGGATCGTGAAGGCGCCGGTGGTGACGACGTTGGCGATCGCCGAACCGTTGATCGACCCGAGGAATCCCGAGGCGAGCACCGCGACCTTCGCCGGACCGCCGCGCGCCTGTCCGGCCAGGGCCATGGCGATGTCGTTGAAGAACTGCCCCATCCCCGACTTCTGCAGGATGGCGCCGAAGAGGATGAACAGGAAGATGTAGGTCGAGGACACGCCGATGGCCGTGGAGAAGATGCCCTCGGTGGACTCGTACATGAAGGTCACGATCCGGTCGAGGTCATAGCCGCGGTGCCGGAAGAGACCGGGCATCGACCGCCCGTAGTAGTCGTAGACGATGAAGAGCACGGCCAGTATCGGCAGCACGAGGCCGGTGACCCGCCGGGCCGCCTCGAGGACGAGGACGAGGCAGAGCACGGAGAAGACGACGTCGATGGTCTCGAACCGGCCGCCGCTGACGGTCAGCCGATCGAAGACGACCGCGAGGTAGACGGCGATGGCCACGGAACCGGCGATGGCCAGCCAGTCGAACCAGGGCGGGGTCGAACGCGTCTCGCGGAGGCGGAAGCGCTGGACGGCGAAGCAGAGGACGAGGATCGCGCCGACGTGGATGCCGCGGTGGACCAGGGTCGGCGGTCCCCCGAAGAGGGCGTAGTAGATCTGGTAGAGGGAGAGCCCGACGGCGAAGACCGTCAGCGGCAGCGCCCATTTCGTCGACCAGATGTCGCGTGTGCGCGATTCGCGGTCGTACTTCTCGACTGTGTCGATCGACTCCGGGCCCGGAGCCTCGGCGGGCAGTGCGTTCGTCATGGTCTTCAGTCTCCGATCACGATCATCTCGGCGTGGACGTGGTGGTCGATGGCCCGGGTCGGCAGCAGGAGCTCGCCGTTGACGTAGATCCGGTGGTGGACGCGGTGGGAGTGGATCCAGCGCACGGCCTCAAAGTGCTCGTCGAGGCCGCAGAGCCTGACCATGTCACCGTCGAGTTCGGTCCGCGGGGCCTCGAACGGGGTGCCCGCTCCCATCAGCGACAGTTCCGTGCAGTCGAGGACGAGTTCGTCGCCGACGGCCCGGTAGTACTCCCACCAGGGGGTCTTGTCGACCGAGTGCATCCACGTCATCGCCACCTCGTCGTCGCCGTCGATCGGCATTGACCGGTACACCCGGTCACCCGGCGCCTGCTGTCGGATGACCAGCCGCCTCGGTGCGGGACCGGACACCGCCGGCGGAACGGCGATGCCCAGCCCCACCGTGGTGGCGAGCGTGAGAGCCGCCCTGCGGGTCAGGCTCGTGATGGCTCAGCCCTGTTCGTCGAAGTACTTCTTCGCTCCGGGGGCGAGTTCGCTCACGGGCACGTCCTGCGCGCTGTCGACGGTGATGTCCTTGGCTGCGTTGTGGGAGCTCTGGACCTTGTCGATGTTGTCGAACAGGGTCTTCGTGATGTCGTAGACGGCGTCGTCACTGAGCGAGGGGCTGACGACCAGCAGGTTGGGAATCGTCAGGGTCTCGGCCGCCTTGCTGTCACCGTAGGTGCCGGCCGGGATCTCGCCTTCGCCGAAGTAGTCGTGTTCGGACAGCAGCTTCTCCCGTCCGTCCCCGGTGAACGGGACGACCTTGACGTCGTCGCTGGTCGCCAAGTCGGTGACCGCGGAGTTCGGCAGACCGCTGGTGACGAATGCGGCATCGAGCTGACCGTTGCGCATCTGGTCGATCGCCTCGGCGTAGGGCAGGTAGTCGGCGCTGAAGTCGTCGTAGCTGAGCCCGTAGGCGTCGACGACGGTGCGGGCGTTGAGTTCGACGCCGGAGTTCTGATCGCCGACGGAGACCGATTTGCCCTTGATGTCCTCGATCGAGTCGATGCCCGAGCCTTCGATGGTCACAAGCTGGACGTACTGGTCGTAGAGGTTGGCGACGACGGGCAGGGAGTCGATCTGCTTGCCGTCGAAGGCTCCCTCACCGGCCAGGGCCTGGTCGACCGCGTCGCCCTGGGTGAAGGCGAGTTCCGCTCCACCGTCCTGGATGAGGGTGAGGTTCTCCACCGAGGCACCCGTCGACTGCACGGAGGTGTCGGCGCCGAGTTCGTCGGCGAGGATCTCCGACATCGTGGCTCCGACCTGGTAGTACACGCCCGAGGAGCCGCCGGTGGCGATCGTGATGAAGTCGGCGCTCTGTTCGCCTTCCTCACCGCCTCCACCTCCGCCGCCTCCGCAGGCGGTGGCGAGCAGTGTCAGGGCCGCGATTCCGGCGGCTGCGGCGAGGGTGCGGGGTCGGCGAAGAGTGCGCGTCATTGTGTTCTCCTTCGAAACCTGATGATCAGGTGAGTGTTGCGTGAGCAATACCTACGTACTGCACCCTAGAGGAACACCGTGACCATCGCCACAGCCGACCACTGCGCAGGACGGATTGTGATCAATCCGTTTTCCACCGCCGAGGCGGATGCCGACGCTCGCTGCCCGGCCGCCGGGATCTGCCAGCCGCGACGGATGCCGTCCCCGCCGAGGCGGCCTGGCGTTCAGTCCCGCGGGATCCGTTTCCGCCACGGCCACCACACGGCTCGTCCGATGTCGTGGACGAGGGCCGGGACGACGAGCGAACGGACGAGGATCGCGTCGAGGAGGACGCCGAAGGTGACGATGAAGGCGAGCTGGAAGAGGAACATCACCGGGATGACGGCGAGAGCGGCGAAGGTCGCCGCGAGCACGATCCCCGCCGAGGTGATCACCCCGCCCGTGGCGACGAGTCCGGACAGCACTCCCTGTCGGGTGCCCAGGTGCAGGGATTCCTCCCGCACCCGGGACATGAGGAAGATGTTGTAGTCGATGCCCAGCGCCACGAGGAAGACGAACGCGTACAACGGTACCGAAGGGTCGGCGCCGTCGAAGCCGATGAGGTGGTTGAAGACGAGCGCCGAGACCCCGAGCGCCGTGCCGAAGGACAGCACCGTCAGCGCCACGAGCAGGAGCGGGGCCAGCAGGGAGCGCAGCAGGAGGATGAGGATGACGGTGATGACGAGGAGGATGAGCGGGATCGCCAGGGTCCGGTCCGCCTCGGCGGTGGTGTTCGTGTCGAGGTCGACGGCGGTCTCGCCGCCGACGAGGGCCCCGGCGTCGATGTCGTGGACGGCCTCGCGGATGTCGGTCACGGTGGTCTCGGCGGCCAGGGAGTCGGCGGCGTCGGTGAGCGTGGCCTCGAGGAGGACGGCACCGTCGACCTCGGTGGGTGCGGGGGTGGCCTGAGACCCGCCGGTTGCCTGCGGCGGGCCGCCGCGGGGGGCTTCGAGTTCGCCGTCGGCGTTGATGGCCAGGGTTCCGCTCGGGGAGTCCGCGGCAGTGACCGACAGGGATTCGACCCCGTCGAGGTCCCCGATGGCCCGTGCGGCGTCTTCGAGGTCGTCGGCGGCGACGACGATCTGCGTCGGTGAGCCGGAGCCGCCGGGGAAGTGCTCGGCGAGCACGTCCTGACCGTCGCGGGCTTCGGACTGGCCGAGGACGAATTCGGACTGGGCGACTCCGGAGGCCTTGAACTGCGGGGCGGCGAGCAGCGGCAGAGCGAGGACGATGACGAGCCCGATCCAGATCGTGCGCGGACGCTTCGCGACCGCCTCGGCGATCCTCGCCCACAGCCCACGCTTGGTCGGATTCGACGGACGCGGCGGGAAGGGCCAGAAGACGGCGCGGCCGATGGTCATGAGTGCGGCGGGCAGGAAGGTCAGTGCCGCGAGCATCGCCACGACGATGCCGATCGCCGCGACCGGGCCGAGGGCGCGCGTCGAGGCGAGGTCGGTGAGGAGGAGGACGAGGAGTCCGGCGATGACGGTTCCGCCCGAGGCGGCGATCGGTTCGAGCACACCCTTGAGGGCGCTCAGCCCCGCACGGACACGGTCGGGTTCGGCGCGCAGGGCGTCGCGGAAGCGGGCCACGACGAGGAGGGAGTAGTCGGTGGTGGCACCGACGACGAGGATGAAGAGGATCCCCTGGACCTGCCCGTTGATGAGGAGGATGCCGGCATCGGCGAGGTGCCAGATGACGAAGATCGAGGCGGACAGTGCGGCCAGGGAGGTGAAGAGGACGATGATCGGCAGCAGCGGCGAGCGGTAGACGATGACGAGGATGACGAAGACGGCGATGAGCGCGACGAGCAGCAGGATCCCGTCGATGCCGGCGAAGGCTTCGGTGAGGTCGGCGGCGAACCCGGCGGGGCCGGTGACGTAGACATCGGCAACCGTGGTGGGGGTGGCGACGTTGCCGGACTCATCCGGCGTCGCATCGGCGGCATTCGCGGTCGGGAAGGTGTTGGCGATGACGTCTCTGATCTTCTCGACGTCATCGGCGGTGGTGTCGGAGGAGACGGGGAGGATGAGTTGGAGGGCGTCGCCGTCGTCCGAGGGGATGACCGGTGAGGCGTCGGCGGCAAGCAGACCGCCGTCGTCGAGTTCCTTCGCCACGTCGTCGAGGGCCACGGAGTCGTCGTCGGTGAGGCCGTCCGTGTTCTCGAGAACGACGATGGCCGGAACGTAGTCGAGGTCGCTGAACTTCTCGATCTGGTCCTGTGCTCGGGTCGATTCGGCGGACTCGGGGAGGAATGAGGAACGATCGTTCGTGGCGACCTCGGAGATCTTGCCGAAGTACGGACCTCCGACTCCGGAGATGCCGACCCAGGCCACGAGGAGGACGGCAAAGAGGGCGATGAGCGACTTGCGCCCGCGGATGGGGCCCGTGGAGTGTCGCTGGGTCGTGGCAACCGTGCCGTCGTCGTTTTCGTCACCACCCGGAGGGCCGCCTCGGCGGGAGTCGGGATTCGGCGGCGTCGAGGTCAGGAGGTGACGTGGCATGGTCTCAGGCTACGCCCTTTGACCTCTTCGACGCCGCTCGACCCGCTCGACCTCGCCCCGCTCGACTTCGCGCAGCTCGAGCTCGCGCGGCTCGACCTCGCGCCTGCCGGCCAATGCTCACGATTGGCGTCTGGCCAAATCGCTTTTCGGACAGTTCATCGGTTCGCATCTCGATGAACTGTCCAAAAGGTGATGACGACCCTCACTGAATGCGGTGACGACGTGTACCGGACGCGAGGCGTCCGGGCGCCGCCCGGGTGCGGTGGACCTCAGCTCGTGACCGTCAGCCGCTCACGCCGCCGGGCTTTCACCCCGAGCAGCACGTCGATGACGACGAAGACCGCGAGGCTGATGCCCACCAACGGCAGGAAGAGACCGATCGCGATGGCGCCGAGCGCGACCGCGGCCATCCCCCACCACGGCGCCTCATTCAGCGCACCTCGTGCCGGGGCACTCCCGACCCTCGCGGCTCCGAACCATGTCACCGGTCCGCGCTTCGGCCGACGCTGCCACCACATCACGTAGCCCCAGACCACCATCGACGCGATGCCCAGGGCGGCGCGACGAGCACGATCTGGTTGGTCAGCCCGAACATCGATCCCATGTGCACGTCGATGCCCCAGCGGGCGAGCTTTGCAGGCACGCTGTAGTCGGCGAAGTCGACGCGATCGGTGACCTCCATCGTCGTCGGGTCGAAGGCCACAGCGTCGACCTTCGTGGGGAAGCTGCGCTGGATCTCCTGGACCACCCACGCCGAGTGGTCATCGGCAGGTGGCCGGATCTCGACGAGCCCGGTGTCGATGTTGACGTCGTGTCCCATCGACAGCATCATGTCGAAGTCGGCCGGGTCGATTGCGGCATGATCAGCGGCACTGCCGGCCGCCTCGGCGGACGAGCTGCCACCATGATGGGCGTGCTCGCCGGTCGTTGAGGCGCCGCCGAGTTCCGTCGACACCGCCGGGGTCTCCCAGCTCAGCGCAGCGCGCAGCTTCGTCACGTTGTCCCCGCCCAGCTGCGACCAGGTGATCCCGGTGGCCGAGAGGAACAGCATCCCGATCGCCGCCCAGATCCCCACCGAGGCGTGCCAGGAGAAGATGCGCCTCAGCCCCTTGTGCTTCCGGCTCGGTCGCAGCATGGCCAGCGGTTTCCTCGTCCGCCGAGCGCGGAGGATCCAGAGCGCGATCCCTGGGGCGGCGACGATTCCCATCCATGAGGCGGCGAGTTCGCTGTAGAACCGTCCGACGTCGCCGAGGTGGAGGCTGCGGTGCATCTGATCGATCCAGGTCCGCAGCGGCAGGGCACCCGAGGTGCCGTAGACGGTGAGGTCACCGACCACCTCGGCGGTGGCAGGGTCGACGAAGATCGCCCGGGATTCGCTCTCGCCGAGGCTGGGATCGGAATACATCACTCGCGTGGTATCGCCCGGCTCGGGGGCCGGCCGCACGGCGGACAGCGTCGAATCGCTGCCTGCGATGACAGTGTTCGCGGCGTCGATCTGGTCCGCCAGTGGCAGCGGATCGTCGGTGGCGGGGACGCTGAGCTGGTCGGCATAGACCAGCTTCTCGAGCGTCGGGCTGATCGCATAGGCCGCCCCGGTGAGCGCGGCGATGAGGATGAACGGGCCGACGAGGATGCCCGCGTAGAAGTGGAGGCGGCGCAGGAGCGGGCCGAACCACTGAATAGGGCGGTCGGGGTGGACGGGGTGGTTACGGTGGCTGATCGGTTCCGGACCCGAACTTTCGGGCACGGTTGATGAAGGTGTGGTCATGATGATGCTTTCTCTCAGTTGCGCTGAGCCGTATCGGGGCGGCCTGATGCCTTCGCCGAGCAGATGCGGTCGACGGGCAGTTGCGGTCGGCAGTGGTTGCGCACGACACGCAGTCGCGGTCGACGACCAGATACGGTCAGCAGTGATCGCACCGGCTCACGAGAGCCGATGCGCGGATGTGATGAGTGTCAGAAAGCAGGCTGCGGTGGCCCTCGCCGCAGCACCGGGGATCGGCACACACCGAGGCTGCGCGGCAGTTCGGGCTCGAAGCCGATCAACGACCGCGGCTTCTCGATCTGCGCCCGCAGGGCGACGAGGCGTGGGACGACCGCCCGGATGATCAAGCGGGCGAAGTCGCCGAGCATGACCTGCAGTCGCTCGGCCCAATAGATCATCGCGATCGTCACGATCCCGGCAACGCAGTGGGCCAGCAGCATCCCCGGTGACGAGTGCGAATGCATCTCGGCTGCTGCACCCACAGAACCGTCCATGGCAGGCATGACTGCGGAATCATGAGTCGTCTGCACCAAGCCGCCGGGCGTCGAGTGCATCGACGCGTGATGGGCTCCATGCGCCGGCGAGTGGTGAGAGTGCGAGCCGAGGAGCGCGGCGAGTCCGTTGTCGGAGCGCGCCATCGTGTTCGGCGATGCGGAACCGCGCGGAGTGAAAAGGGAGAACAGGAGGTGGAAGAGCGTCTGGCTGATCCCGACGGAGACCGTCAGGCGCGGCAGAGACAGTCGGCGCCCGGCGAGCGCAACGCAGACGAGGATCGACAGTGACAGCGGCACGATGAGACCCATCGTGGTCGGAAAGGCTCCCCCGCCGAGGATGTGCGACGTCAGTGCGACGAACGTCGCGAATGCTGCGGCGAGGGTGCCGCGCAGAGCGCGCCGGTGCCTGACGTCCATCTCCACGGTGACATTCTCACACAGGTGGGCCCCACCCGAGAGATCGTGCGAAATCGATCCTTGCAACACGCACTGAACCATAGGTACAGTACCAATATGACTACAACCCCGCAGACGTCATCGCCCACCAACGCACGGACCCTTCTGCTCCCGTACACGCTCGGTCTCATCATCGCCATGGCCATCGTGCAGATCGTCGTCGCTGCCACCGGCGGCGAGGTCACGATCCTCGCCGGTGGACTCACAGCACTCGTCGCCATCGGAATCGCGGTGTGGCTGTGGCGGAACCTGACCGCGCTCAAACGTGTCCGCTTCGGCGTGGTCATCGCCCATGCCATTGCCTTCGTCACCGTCACCACCTCCTTCAATCTGCACGCGATCCTCCGGGTGATGTTCCTCGGCTTCGAAGTCGACGGCGCCGGAGACGCGGCCCGCACCCTGCTCGAGAGCTCGTGGTTCGGAGCCACCCTCGTGATGAGCGCCCTGTGGGGGCTTGGACTGCTGGTCCACCTCCTCGGCTCAGTCCTCGGCCGCGGCTGGGAGGACTGAGGTGGCGGCACAGTCTCATGACGGCACGAACGAGGCAATCGATATTACGACTGAGGCGAACGGCAGCCCGGCCGCAGTCACCCCGGAAGAGCGCGAATGGCTTGATCACCGCGTGGACTCGTGGGTCGAGACCTACAAGAAGTCGATGCTCACCCCGGTCACGCTTTCCCTGGTCGCAAAGTATCAGCCGGCCGAGATCTCGACCATTGCCGAGGCGGTCACCGCCGCCACCGGCTGGCAGATCACCGAACGCGGCCTCTACCGCACGATCAAGCGTCTGCAGGATTCCGGGTTCCTGCAGGGCACGGCGGTCGATGTGCCGCGGACCGGCGCGAAACGCAAGATGCTCTCGCTCACTCCGTTGGGAGCGAGCTATCTGACGGGCATCCGGGGCCACCTCGTCGAGGTGTCGGAGGAGGAATGACAGCACCGGGAGCCCAGACCGGCAGCAAAGCAACGCGACGCGGCGACCCCACGAAGGAGCCGCCCCATCAGAATTCTCAGACGAAGAAATTGATGAGCAGTCGAATCGATAGGGCACATACCGAGACGACACCGATGATGCCGAACACGTTCTGCCACCACTTGTTGCGCAGGGGCCCCATCAGCCCCTTGTCATTGGCCATGAAGACGATCAAGATCGCGAGTATCGGCGCCACCAAAACCGTCAGAGCCTGAGCCAGGATGATGAGTTGGACCGGAGACCCCTGGAACAGCAGAGTGACCATCAGCCCGAACGCAAGAACACATCCGCTGGTCACTCGAGCAGTCACCGTGCCCGCCGACGCGCCCCGACCGAAGGCGTCCGAGAGCATCGTTCCGCCAGCAATCGCGTTCGGAATCATTGACGAGAGAGCGGAACCGCAGAAGCCGAGAGCGAAAATGAACCCGCCGACCGGGCCGGCCAAAGGCTCGAACACCTTGGCCAGCCCGGCGAAGGAATCGAGCGGACTTCCGGTCTGGCCGAGTACGGCAGCGGCAACGACGATAACGAGGATGGTCATGATGCCCGGAGCCACGATTCCGGGAATCGTGTCGACCAGCGTGACGGTCTTGTACTCCTCAGCAGTCCGCTTTCTCTCTCTGGTCGCATACGAGGCGTAGAAAGCAGCATTGATCGAGAAGTTCGTGCCGACCAGCGCAATCACCAGGATCCATGCGCCACTGGGCACGGACGGAACGAGAGACGAGGCGGCTTGTGCCCAATCTGCACCCGAGACGAACGCGCTGACCACGAAGCAGATGGCCATCACAGCGATCATCACGACAAGTATCTTCTCGACCACGGCATAGGTGCTTCTGATGAACAGGATGGACGCCACGAACAGGGTGCAGATAAGCGACCACATCACCGGCGCCGTACCTGGCACCAGCAGGGACAATCCGAGTCCAGCGCCGACGGCGTTGCCGACGGAAAAGCAGAGAGTGATGAGGAAGACGCCGATTCCCGCGACCATCCCTGCTGCGGAACCCAGCCTCTTCTTGATCGATGAGATCAGGGATACAGGGGACTGGATTCCGAGCCGCACGCTCATGTCGGTCAGGAAGATCATGAGTACCGTTGACACGACGATCACCCAGATCAGGGTGTATTGATACGCGCTTCCCGCTTGGACGGCCGAGGCCAGATTGCCGGGCCCGAACTGCCAGGCGCCAGCAACGAAAGCCGGTCCGATGAGCGCCAGGGTCCGCCAGAACCGGCGCGGATGGCGGGCTGCGGCAGAGGGTTCAGTGGCCGTGGGCTGGACAGCGCCCTTCCGGATGGTTTGCTCAGTCATTGTTCGCTCCTCCTTTGGAGCCGGACTTCATTGTCTCAATTGTCGCGTCAGTGCGATGGGGCACTCGTCGCATCGCTGAATGGATTGCGGTTTTCCCGGTCGGGAACCACTGGGTCCGGAGGCCACGCCCAGCCGCTTGAGGATCGGCTTATGTCAATCAAGCCCTATCCACTCTGCGCGCCGGAGACGTGACCTCCGCTCGGGAGAGCCTCAGGCAGGAACAGCGACCTGTCCGAGTCCGGCCGAAGCAAACGCTGCGGCAATCTCCTTGTCAGCTCCGCTCTGGAGCGGCAACAGCGGCTCGCGGACCTTCGCGTGGTCGAGAATACCTCTTGCTACGAGACCCCATTTGAGGGCCACAGTCCCCTCCATATGCGAGCCACGGTGGTAGACATTCTTCGTCACCGGCAGCAGCTTCTCGTGGATGGCATGGGCCCGATCGTAATCATGTGCCTTACCCGCATCGATGAGTTCGACGAGCAGCTCGGGGGCGATATTGCCGTACCCAACGAGCAGGCCGTCAACATCGAACATCGTCGGCAGCAGGTACTCGTCGTGGCAGGAGAGAACTTGAAGCTCGGGATAGGCAGCACGCAGCGCGGGAATCTCGGTGTACCAGCGGCGCATGTTGCGCACTCCGTTCTTCGTCGCGAAGACCCCCTCCTGACCGGCGATATCGAGCTGGGTATCCAGGTCGTATGTGGCCTTTGTATTGTCGGGGTATTGGAAGAGGATCATCGGCAGACCGCTTTCCTCATAGATCGCACGGTAGCGGGTCTGGGGCGCGCCCTGCTGGTATCCGAAGCGAAGCCATCCATGCGAGGGGTAGATGAGCCCGGCACTGGCACCGGCGTCTACTGCGCGCTTCGCCTCTTCGGCCGCAACAGCATTCCCCTCTTGAGTGATGCCCGCAATGATCGGAATCTCTCCATTAACGGAATCCCGGAAGGCCGTGATGACATCGGCCTGCTCCTTCTGGGTCAGGAACGTGCCTTCTCCGGCATGTCCGAGAACAACGAGGCTCTTGACTCCTTCGATGGAGCCGAGCCATCCGCCGAGGCGTTTGATCGCCGCAAAATCGATCTCACCATCTTCGGTGAACGGGGTGACGGGAGCAGGGCTCAGTCCGCGCAGATCCAGTGACATTTCATCCTCCTTGATTGATGTTGCAAACGTTCGCGGGAACGTTTGCAGGAACGATTTCAAGTATGCTGTGGTGGCGAAAAGAATGTCAAGCATCAGTTTTGGATCGCTTTGGTCACGGCATCGGATCAGGCGATTCGGATACCTTGGATCGGAGCCCACATGAGCGCACGAGACTCTTCGGTCGTGACCCTGCGCGACGTGGCGGAACGCGCCGGAGTGAGCGTATCGACCGTGAGCCGAGCACTGGACGAGAGGATGCCGACGTCGAAGTCGGCGTCGGCAGCTCGGATCCGCGAGATCGCGCAGCAGATCGGCTACCGTCGTAATGTCTTCGCTTCGAGCCTGCGCCGCGGGGAGACCGCGATGCTCGGTGTCGTGGTTCCGAGACTGACCGATGCGGTGATGGCTCTGATGTTCGAGGCCATCGAACGAGCGTCGCGCAAGCGAGGGCACTATGCGGTGGTTGCCACCAGCGGCGATGCTCCCGACGATGAGCGTCAGGCGGTCGAACGGCTGCTCGACCGCAATGTCGACGGGCTCATCCTCGCTAACGCGCGGATCGATGACTCTCTTCCAGCGATGTTGAGGTCCCAGAAGGTGCGACACTCACTCGTCCTGCGCACTGATGGGATGAGCCCGAGCTCGTTGGGCGATGATTTCCAGGGCGGGTACTTCGCGGTCCGCCATCTTCTCGACCTTGGGCACAGAAGCATCGCCGTTGTCACCGGCCCGGACTTCACTTCGAGTGCGAATGACCGAGTTGCTGGAGCTCGTGCAGCCGCCGCAGAGGCCGGGGTTGAGCTTCCTTCCGACAGAGTCATCTTCGCCGGGTACGGCATCGATTCCGGGATCGAAAGCGGGAAGAGGCTGCTGGAAACGGCAACTCCACCGACTGCGATCTTCGCTGCCAACGATAACCTTGCAATTGGGATTTCCACGGTGGCCGCGCATGCAGGGAAGACGCTCGGGCGCGACCTGTCGATCGTCGGCTACAACGACATACCTCTGGCCGAAAAGCTTCCGGTTCCGCTGACCACTATCAGGGTCCCGTTTGATCAGATCGCTGAAGCGGGGGTTGAGCTCCTGTTCGACGAAGATGACGGCAATACGATTCGCAGAGCAACGCCGGTCCTCATTCCGCGGAAGTCTACGGCACCACCGATGCGCTGAAATATTGCATTTGCGCAGCAGAGGGAAATCGGTTTCTCACTGCCGAGTCCGGTGATAGAGGACGTGCCACCCGTCATCGACCGGGTTGTCGGGCGGGATGTGGCCTTCGGCGATCCATATCCGGCAGCCTCGAGAGCTTTCCACGATGCCGGATTCCCCGCGATCACGGGCACGAAGATCGCCGAGGCGGCCGGGCAGTCAGTGAAGCAGAGCTCGGTGAACTCCTGGATCATCCGTGTGCCGACGCCCATGCCCGCCTTACCGACCTCTCCGATGAAGTAGTCGATCGTCAGCGCACCTCGAGGAACATCAGCGAGCGCGATGAGTTCCCTCTGCTCGTCCGCGTAGTCCCAGATTGCGCTGCGTTGGATGAACCCGACCGGTACCCCAACATCCTCGACGATGCAGTCGAATGACGGCTCCGTGTCGTCGACGTTGCCGCCGAAGTCTCGTTCGATCGCTCCCGGAGTGGTCTCGTGATTCCAGAATCGGGCGACGTGGGGCGAGCCGAGCCACCGCGCGAGCAGCGGAAAGTCAGACCTCGTCGTCCGTCAGAATTCCATGTGTCCTCGCGATCGGCGTCAACTGCTGCCGTGCTGCCTCACATCTCTTCGTGCGTCAGGGGATCCCGGTCCTTCATCCGACCGCGCTCGAGTGCGGAGATGGCGGCCACCTCGGCGTAGTTACTTTAAGGAACAGTTTTAGCCACTTAGCCAGCACTTTCGAGCACTCCGGGCATTTCAATTTTACGACCACTACGACGGTGGGCACCCAGATTGTGAGCAGACCTTAGGGAATGTACTCCTACCTGAGATAAGCCGACTAAAGATCACTTCAACGATCTTCGCCAGCGATACATCCCTTCCGCGAAAACGCCGGCG
The DNA here is from genome assembly GCF_000583215.1 of Brevibacterium sp. VCM10. Lineage (NCBI taxonomy): Bacteria > Bacillati > Actinomycetota > Actinomycetes > Micrococcales > Brevibacteriaceae > Brevibacterium > Brevibacterium sp. VCM10. Next base: position 22,118 of record NZ_JAJB01000073.1, on the reverse strand, counting down.
ACCTCCCCCTTCTATTCGCTAAAGAGGGCAGTGGAATTCAATAACTCACTACCGGAGGCCCCACCTGGGCGAGATGTTCGATCAGCGGCCAGGTGTGTCGAGACCGGCTCAGGGCGTACTCCTTGTCCCCTGCCCCCTGAGCCCGTGACTGCCATTGGGCCCAATTCATGCATAGGCGCATGAGCGCCATCTCACCGACGATGTCGAGTTCGGCCTGTGACAGCTCGAGAACCGATCGGTATCCTTCGACGACAGTGCGAAAGACCCGTTCGGGCTCAGACTGCCGCAACATGGCGTAGGCTCCCGCGATGGCCAGGTCGGCGACCCTGGGGGCGAATGCGGCGTCGTTGAAGTCGATGACACCAGCAACTGACTTCCCGGCAGCGTCGACGATTACATTGCCGTCGTGAAGATCGTGATGGATGATCGACCACGGCAGGGCGTCGAGCAGGGGGAGAACAGCCGCGCCGAAACGTCGTGAGATCCCGGCGACGACGTGAGTTCGACTGTCGTCGGGCAGCCCCCTCAATGATTCGTCCACCACCTCCGGTCCACGCTGGATCAGCCACCGATGACCGGTGATTCCCACCGGCTCGGCAAGCCCTCCGAGCGCACGCGTCAGATGGGCCGAAGCCGCTCCCAGCGAATAGGGCAGGTCCAGTCCGGAGAAGGTCTCGTCGGACATGAGCGAACCGTCAATCCAGCGGACGACCCGAGCTATATAAGTACCTTCGTCTCCCTCGACCGTGATGTGTGTGCGCCCGTCCGTGCCCGACAGGAGGTTCGGAGTCAGGAATGGGATTCGCCTATCCGCCTCGGCGGCAGCGAGCAGGCTCGCCTGCCATCGGATCGACGTCATCCCGACGTCCGCCGTGCTCACCTTAATCAGCCAGGTCCCCCGATCAGGATCGTCGAATCTGATGTTCCGGTCGAACTCTCCCTTGTATATTTTAAGGTTCTGCGGCCGGACCGAGAAGACCTGCCCCACCGCTCGGATTACCTTTCTCAGATCCGTCGTCGGAAATCGGTTCTCGTCTCCGCGAACGCCGAGGACGTCAAGAACTGGGGGCTCACTCACCGTGGCTCCTTTCGGCGATTTCGAGTCGCTGCAGCGCCACGCCGAACCCGCGGGCAATGCTGTCGAGCTCCTCGTCCGAGATGGTCAACGGGGGCCGGAGCTTGACGACATTGGCGCACGGACCGGTAGTACTCACCAGAACGCGCTCTCGGTAAAGCTCCTCGACGATGAACGAAGCGCGGCGTCGGGCAGTGTTCGACTCACTGCGATCAAGGAAATCGACACCGAGCATCAGACCGTTGTGCCGAACTCTGGCCGGCACCTCGCTCTCACCGATAATTTCTGCAAGTTGAGCCGTCAGCCTCGCTCCACCGCTCCTAGCGCGCTCGGTCAACGCTCCGGACTCAAGAGCAGACAGGACAACCCCGGCGGCGGCAGCAGACGCTGCCGTCCCCGCGAATGTGTTGAAGTAACGTTGGGATTCCCCGAAAGCCGCGAAGACGTCTCGGGGGCCAATCACCGCAGACATCGGCATGCCGTTGGCCATCGGCTTACCGAGGGTGACGAGGTCAGGAACGACATGCAGCCTTTCGAAGCCCCACGCTGATCCGGTGCGACCGAATCCGGACTGCACCTCATCAGCAATGTACATCGCACCCAATTTGTGAATGGCCTCGACCGTCGCCACCAGTGACCGCGGTTGCACGATTCCGTCGCTCGTCAACGCCGAGTCCAGAACGACCGCTCCGCAGGGATGTCCACGTCGTTCGAGCCGGATGCCACCCTGTCGAATAGCTGCGGCGAACTGAGCGTCAAATTCTGGCTCGTCCCATCCGGGAACATCGATTGCTTCGACGTGTTCGCCGATCTCATCGAGTCCGACTAGACTGGGCGAGATCTCTGCAACAGACCGCGTTGTGCCGTGGTAAGCGTGGCGAGTCACGATTACCCCGTCCCGACCCGCTGCATGTGCCGCGACCCGCAGCGCCAGGTCATTGGCCTCCGAACCGCTGCAAGCGAACACCACCGACTCCAGGCGGTCGGGAAATACAGATACCAGCTGGTCAGCGTAGTCAATGACGGGCCGGTCGAGGTATCGCGTATGCGTGTTGGCCCGCAGCAGCTGTCGATTCACCGCTTCAGCGATCTCGGGGGATGAATGTCCGATGACGGGCACGTTGTTATACGCGTCTAAATACTCAGCACCTTCCACGTCGGTGATTGTGCAGCCAGAAGCGGAACCCACGACCAGCGGTGATGAGTAGAAGGTCCGGTAGGTGCCGCCGAGAACACGCTCTCGGGTCTGTTCCAGGAATTCTTTGATCAACTTCTCTGAGTCTCCTTCTCCGCATTAACTTCGCTCCTCCGATAGAACCTGCCGCGCGTCAACATTGCGGCAATGGGCACCACGAGCAACGGCAGCAGCCCCGATAAGAACGGGGCCAGAGTGACGCCGAACGGCCCTGCCATCCCGAGGCCGAGTGGGACCCCGACCACGACGGCGATGCCCACCGAAGTCAGACCGACCGGATTGAACTCGGGAAGTTCCCCCTTCCGGTAGGGAGAGTCGTCCTCGGGCACTATCTTGAGGATCTTTCGCACGATGAGCAGGTCAGCAATCACCGTCATCACCCAAGCGAGAAGGAAAATCGCTGCGAACGCCATCACCGACGTGATCCGCCCATACAGATCGGTGAGCATCGCGATGGTGCCGACGACGATGGCGATGACGACCCAGAAGCTGCGGTTCGGCGCCCGGTTCGAGATCCGCTTGCCGATCGTGGTCAGCGAGATGGACGAGGAGTAGATGTTGACGACATTGATTCGCAACTGTGTGACGACAACAAAGAGGACGCCCCAGATCCCCATGACGGCTGGGAGATAGATGCCTGGGTCGGCCTCCTTAAACTGCAGGGCCAGCCAGGCACCGAGGAGGGTGCACACCATGAATACGAGCAGCTGCGAGAGCCCACCCACGAGGAACGAACCGCGCACTGCCTTCGCCGGATCGATGAGTCTGCCCGTGTCCGCCGATAGGGCGACCTGAGTGGCATACCCGAGAGACGCGGCCAAGATCTGCAGAACAGGTGGGCCGGCTGTGGTGTCGACATGGTCGGGTGCGAACGACCAGAACTCGACACCGGATCCTCCCTGGCCGAGGGCAATAACGACAGTCACAATCATGAATACGACGTAAACGGGCAAGGTCACCCACATGATGATGTTCATCGCTTTCATCCCGTAGATCGTCAATGGCAGAATGAGTGCCGCGAAGATCAGGATGATCGCCCATTTGGGGATCGCCGTGAAGTAGGCGTGGATAGCGTTGACCATGATTCCGCCTTCGAACGCGAAGTACATGATCATTGCCAGAGCGAAGATCAGCGCGACAGGAATTGAGCCGAGATGCCCGAACCCAGAGCTTCGTGACAACATTTCGGCACCGAGACCCGTCTTCGATGCCCTGAGGGAGAAGACGACGGCGCATCCTCCGATGAGCAACGTCGATATCACCATACCGATGGCCAACGGGACGGTCCCGAACTGCATGACGAGGACTCCTCCCCAGGACAGGAAGATCATCGCGGTCGTTACCCCGAACATCACGCCGAAGATCGACGAGGTCGACCAAGTGCGAAAGGCGACAGGGACCCTTTCATCGGCGTAGTCATTGCGTTCTTGGTTCTTCGTGGCTCTCGCGTCAGCAGATTCCATGATCAGACACCTTCATCCCTACTTCTCAGGCCTCGATGAGGAGGCCAGCCCTAAGCTCGTCGGTGGCGGCCTGGTCGACCTTCAACGTTCCCGTAGCTCGTTCTCCAGTGAAGACGACGCCATAGAGATCGCGTGCTGCGGTCAGTGAGACTAGGCCGGCCAGCACGTCGGTGCGAACCAGCCCGGGTTCACGCCGGAGCGGAGAGCCGTACCCTCCGCCTCCGCTGAGTTCGTGAACGAGGTACTCACCGACTCTGAGACTCTCGTTCCCAATCGTCACGGCCTCCCGGTCCGGCGCTGCCGATGACACGATGTACTGCTGTGATGCCGCTCCGTTGTGGCCTTCGGCGACGCCGCGGGGCGGGTTGTCCTTGCCATCGGTTACATAATAAGCGGTCATCTCTCCTGCAATGGGACCGTATCTGAGGACGGTCCCCGGGGCACCGCGCCATTGACCGGCCCCGCCCGAATCCTGCCGAATCTTGAGTTCGTCGACGAGAATCGGATACTTCTGCTCATCGACCTCGACGCTGTCGCGCAACATCAGTCCGTTGGTCACCGAATTCCCGAAGGTGATCCAGCCGTCGTAGCCAGGACTGGCCGCTCCTCCCTGACTGCCGAGGAATACCTGATTGACATAGTCGCTCTGAGCCCCCGTTCGAGTGTCCTTGCCGGAGATCACCGCGAATCCGGCTCCGATTCCGCATGCGCCCTCGGCCATCCCCTGTTCCGGCCAGCCTTCGGCGATGAGCCGCTGGGTGGTGGCTACGAGCCGTTCGCCGATATTGGTCGTCGCAACCGATGTGGAGTGAGGAAACGTTGGGCGCCCGACGATGCAGTTGTCCCTGATCTTGACCTCGATGCACCGAAAGCTACCGGCGTTGCGCGGGATCGCACCGTCGAGGCAGTTGAGAATTCCCGTCATCGCATTATTGATCGCACATGTCTCGGATTCATTGATTCCTCCGGGGAGGCAGTCAATGTTGTCCCGCAGATCGACGGTGACCTTGCCGGCAGTCGGATCAGCTTCGATCGTGACCGTGAGTTCGACGCCTGACGGCGCTAGATCACCGACCGGGTCGTGGCGCCCCGTGCCAGTCACACGCCCGGGTGCCAACTGACCGATTGCATCGCGCATCAGCTCCTCGGAGTAGTCGAACCAGTCATCGATGAACGTCTTGATGACATCCCTCCCATACTGGTCGCACAGTTCCTTAAGAGCACGCTCGCCAATGCGAGCGGCGCCCACCATCGCCAAATAGTCTCCGTGCCACTGGTTGGGCACACGAATCCTCTTCTTGCACATTCGGATGATGTCGTCGATGTCCCGGTAGTCTTCCTGCACCTTTGTCGCAGTGAAGATGAGAGCACCTTCCTCATAGACATCCTCAGCAAACGGCATATACGTGGTCGGTTTGGAGTTTCCGATATCGGCCTGGTGAGCCTTCGCTAAGGCCGTGAACAGGTGCTCACCGTCGACGAACACCGGCACCATCAGAGTGTGGTCCGCGGCGTGCGTGTTGCCTTCGTATGGGTCGTTGTGCAGGTAGGCGTCGCCCTCCTTCGCGTCCGGGTGGTATCTGTTGAGGGCACGTCCGAGTTCGTCACCGCCGATGACATGGACCGGCAGTCCTTCGGCACTGGCCAGAAGTCGGTTGTCTCCAGTGATGATGCTGCAGGAGAAGTCACGCGCCATATTGAGCACTGCAGACCGACCCGCGCGAAGCAGGGTGTTCTCCATCTCTCGTACGATTCCGTCGAATCGGTTCGAGATCACCGACATGTCGATGACGTCTGTCTGATAGGTGTTACCGGTCATTGTGTCCTCCGATCACAACGTAAGCTGGTAATTGGACGAGTCACTGCATCTCAAGGACTGCCCCGGGTAGACGACTATTGTCGTCGTCGGCTCGAGGACGATTGCTGGCCCATCCACGCCGCTCTGGGTCGTCACGTCCTGCGGCAGATAGACGGGGACGTCGAGCCAGCCCTCTTCGGCGAAATAGGCCATCTTGCTCCTTCGCGAGTCATCTCCGCGCTCGTCGCCTGCAGGAAAGCGTCGACTGCCGTCACCCTTCGGCTTTGCAGAGATTGCCCGAGCGCCCAGCGCGAGGATCTCGATAGCCGAATCCTCCTCACGCACGCCGAAGACTCTCTCGTGCTCACGATGGAAGATCTCTTCGATCGCAGAAGCCGTGAGTTCACTAGCTGCGCTCTCCGAACCGAGTTCGATCATGAGCTCCCACGCCTGCATTGGGTACCGCGCCATCGCGTAGAACTCTGTGGTCTGGTCTGCCGCCTTCTGAGTGGCAGGGTGCAGTCCTTCGAAGAAGGTGCCACTGTCAGCGAGCAGATTCGACACGATGCGTGAATCGATGGAGAAACCCTTCTCCCGCGTCGAGCTGAAGGCCACGGTCTCGAATTCCGACTTCGCGGGAGAGTGCAGGGCACCGTAGGCGCTCATCGCCCCGGCGGTTTTGGGGACGAGTACGTTAGTCAGTCCGAGGGAACGCGCAATGTGTCCGACGTTGAGCCCCGATGCTCCGCCTCCCGCGACCAGTGTCACCTCGCGTAGGTCGATGCCGTTCGTGACGGTCTTCTCGCGGATAGCTGTGACGATGTTGTCGACGGAGATGAGCATCGCGCCATAGGCAGCTTCCTCCACTGTACGACCGAGCGCGTCCGCGATCGGCCGGAAGGCGTCCTCCGCCAGATCTGTGCGCAGTTCGAGCCGCCCGCTGACAAAGTTCGAGGAATCGAGGTAGCCGAGAATGAGCGCTGCGTCGGTGATCGTCGGTTGTGTTCCCCCGCGCCCGTAGCACGCCGGGCCTGGGGCGGATCCAGCGCTTTGCGGACCCACCTTGAGCAGTCCACCAGCGTCGATCCAGACGATGGACCCACCGCCGGCACCGATGCTCTCGATGTCGACCGATCGAGTGCCCGTAATATCTCCAACCCACTTGCCGCGCAGCCAGGTTTCGGAAGTCTGAGCCACGCGGCCGCCCTGAACCAATGACAGGTCGAAGGTCGTGCCACCCATGTCAGTCACCAAGAGAGTCGATTCTTCGAGTGATCGCTCGGTCTCCAGCTCCGCCTCGTGGATAGCAGCGACCGGGGCCATCGAAGGACCCGACCCGATCGAATATATCGGCTGCTGGGAGATCCGATTAGCGTCCCAGCCTCCGCCGTAAGCCGTCGAGATGAGCAGGCTGCCCAAGAATCCGGCTTCGCGGAGGTCCTCATCGAGGTCGACGAAGAACTGGGACATCGACGGCTTCAACGATGCGTCGATGACCGCCGAGGATGCTCGTCGGTACTCTCTCACGCTCGGATTGACCTCGTGGGATAACGTCCAGGGGACTCCCGGAAGTCGGGATTCGATAAGTTCGGCGACCCGTCGCTCGTGTGCCGGATTCGCCACCGACCACAGCAACGACACAGCGATAGCTTCCACCTCGGCGCGCGCACACTGGTCAAGGGCTTCGAGTACGCTGTCTTCATCGAGTGGCCGGTGGACCGCTCCGGTGCTGGTCATTCGCTCATCGACTTCGAACGTCAGATATCGGGGGACATAAGGCTGCCCATAGTCCATCTTCTTGAATGGGTCGGGCTTGCCGCCTTCTCGAAGCAACAGGACGTCCGGGAAGCCTTTGGTCGTCAATAATGCGGTACGAGCCGTGTTCCTCGTGACCACCAGGTTTGTCGACCTCGTAGTGCCGTAATTCAGCTGCGAGGAATCCCTTATCAGCTCAGAGGTGGAAACTCCGATCGAGTCGGAGATATCTGCCAACGCCTCGGCGATGGCATCGAATGCTCGCTCGTTTGTCGTCAATGCCTTTGACATCAAGACACGACCGTCACTAGTGGCAACGACGACATCAGTGAATGTTCCACCAGTGTCGACGGAAATCTGATACATATAAGTGCTCCCATATCGGTGAAATTTGACTACGTAGTCAAACCCGACAGACACAACCACCCGCAGTGAGAGCAATTGAAATCAGATAACCACGACTACGTAGTCATGAGTAATTTGTACCACGAGAGTGATCCGGAACACAATGGCGGCGATGCGGTTTTGCTTAGACCTTTAGCTTCCCGACGGACCCTCTATCAATCAGCTCCACAGGAACGAACTCATGGCCTGGTGGCGGCTGTTGTCCATCGATCTCGGCAATTAGCAGGTCGACTGCCTTCTGAATGATGCGGTCATAAGGAATCCGTATGGTCGTCAAGTCGTATGCTTTCCACGCAGATGTATCGAAATCATCGAATCCGATGACCCCGATATCATCGGGCACCCGCAGTCCGAGGCTACGGACTGCGTCGATCGCACCGTATGCGCTCCTGTCCTCAGTCGCGAAGAACGCGGTAGGCGGATGCGGACCACATAGGAACTCATGGGCAGAGTCCCAGCCGCCGACGTACGTCATTTCATTGCGTCCAATCTGCAAGTCGGACGCATCGAGCTGCATATTTCTCATATAGTCAACGAACGCAAGTTCTGTCGAGTAGCCGCCGGTCACTCTGGGGGTCGCACCTATTAACGAAATCCGAGAATGCCCATTGCTTCGGAAGTGGTCCACTGCCAACTGCACACCCTGCCGGTGGTCTGGGTAAACACCGTGATTGACGAGGTTTGAAGTTTCAGGATGGCCAGCGCGCAACGCCAGAACAATTGGCTTGCTCACCTCCTCAACGAACCCAGTAAGGTCAGTCGTTCTGTCCGCAGAACAGTAGAGGACACCGTCAACGGCTGAGAAGATTTCTCTCGAACCATCACGGACGCCGCCGCCGGGCGAATCGGCCTCAAGTACAACCACCCGATAGTTCCTCTTCAGTAACTCATCGTGTGTGATATCGGCCATCAGGGCGAATGCTGGCTGGGTGAGCTTTTCGACGACAAGCGCGATTCGCCGAGTCTTTCCTTGAAGTAGCGAACGCGCAGCATCATTCGGTACGTAGTTTAGCGATTTGGCCGCGGCCTTTACCCGAGCGATGAGCTCAGGGCCAACGTTCGGTTCGCCACGAAAGACCCTCGACACAGTCGATTGAGACGTCCCCGCGGCCAAGGCCACATCTTTGGAATTCGCCATATGAACACCTTACCCAAGCATACGCAACCGCACTTTGGGCATGGATGAAACTCGCGCGATGTGAATTGATGCTATCCGCCTGCCGATGCCCTAATCAGCCCAACGACACCGCCATTTCATTGCAAATGGCACTCACATCTCCTCGTGGGTGAGCGGCTCCCGGTCCTTCATGCGACCGCGCTCGAGTCCGGAGATCGCGGCCACCTCGGCGGGGGTGAGTTCGAAGTCGAAAACATCGGCATTGGACCGCTGACGTTCGGGGTTCGCGGATTTCGGGATCGGGATGCTGCCGATCTCGACATGCCAGCGCAGGATGACCTGGGCCGGGGTCACGCCATGGGCGGCGGCCGCCTCGGCGATGGGGGCTTCGTCGAACAGGCCCTGGTCACGGTAGAGCGGGGACCAGCTCTCGGTCTGCACGCCGATGGAGCGGTGGAAGGCGATGAGATCGGCCTGCGGGAAGTACGGGTGGAGCTCGACCTGGTTGACGGCGGGGGTGACCCCGGTTTCGTCGATGAGTTCGGTGAGCATGTCCTCGGTGAAGTTCGAGACTCCGATGGACTTCACGAGCCCGCGCTCGCGCAGTTCGATGAGCCCGCGCCAGGTGTCGACGTACTTGCCGACGCTGGGATTGGGCCAGTGGATGAGGTGGAGGTCGAGGTAGTCGAGGCCGAGCCGGGCCAGGGACTCCTCGGTGCTCGCGATCGCCTCGTCGAATCCGTGGTGACGGCCGGGGATCTTGCTCGTGACGAACAGGTCCTCGCGAGCGACGGAGCAGTCGGCGATGGCCTGACCGACCTCGTGTTCGTTCTCGTAATTCACCGCGGTGTCGAGCAGGCGGTAGCCGACGTCGTCGACGGCGCCCACGATGGCATCGACGCCCTCGTCGCCCTTCATCGCGTAGATGCCGAGCCCGAGCTGCGGGAACGCGCGTCCGTCGTTGAGGTCGAGGGTGGGGATCGGTGAGTTCTGTGCGGGGGTGTTCGCTGGGGTCGTCATGTTTTCACCCTATGACCGCCGAGGCATTGCTGGCCAGAGCATTCTCCTTGAGTTCGAGCAGGATGTCGTGGGTGAACTCTTCCTGTGAGATCCTCCGAGGAAGCACTGACGCGGGATTCTCACAATGCGGCTTGGTCTAGCGTGGACGCATGGAGACGAACGCGCGAGCTGCGGAGCGGGGATTCCTTCGCCGTATTCGCAGGCTTTCGCGGTGGCGGGTGGCCTTTCTCCTGCCGAGCGCCGGATTGGTGGTCGCCGCGCTGCTCCACGCCGCCCAGTGGGTGACGTCGTGGATTTCAACAGCGGTCGCCCGTACGCAGGGTGCCGCCGATGCCTGTTCCGATCTGGTCGATACCCTTGGCGTCGACCCCGATGCGATCGCCATCGAGGATCGCGCACCGTCCGGGTTCGTCTGCCGCGCTTCGGTCGATAGCGGTTCGGCGATGGTCGAGTACCCCGGAGCCACCTCGGCGCTGTTTATGGTCTCGATGGCACTCGCCGCTCTCAGCGTTGCGGTGCTACTCGGGGTGCTGATCGCGTTCATGGAGACCCGGTTGCTCGGGCTGTACCGGTCGCCGCTGGCCGAACCGCGTCGAGATCGGTGGCCGCTGCGGCTCATCGGGATCGGGGTCTTCATGCTGCCGGTGATGATGCTCGGCCAGTATTTTCAGTGGTACTCGAAATCGGACGGCTTTGAGATCTGCCCGGAATCCGTCGGCGGTGACGATGTGCTGGGTTTCTCGGTCACGGCCGACTATCTGCCGCCGGCCCTGACCTGCAGCGGGGACTCCGTCACCGGTCAGGAGTTCTCGGTGACGCAGTACGGGTTCCCCTTCTATGGGTTCCTCGGTGGAGTGATCGTCGCCGTTGCGGGACTGGTCCTGCTCATCATCGCGAGGAAACGGCGCCCACGGGTCGAAGCTGACCAGCAGCGTCCGTGGACCGCTCGAGACTGATCGCCAAGCGGGAACATCGAGCGCTCATTCCTGAACGTCGAGGGCCTTGACCAACCTCGCCGAGGCGGTGCTGCGGTACGAATCGATGATCAGTTCGCGCAGCTCCTCGTCGTCGATATCGTCGAGGGCGAGACCCACCCAGCCGGAGGGGCCGAGGTACATGGGAACGAAGGAGTCCGGGCGCTCGAGCACCACCTCGGCGTCCATGGGGTCGAGCAGGACGAGCAGCGCTTGCGGGTGCTGCACCATCTCTCCCGAGTTGTGCTTCTCGGTGCCGCCGTAGTGAGCGAAGATCTTCTTCGTGAAGAAGGCCGGTCTGCCGTGCGAGATCTTCTCGGCGGCTTCGGGCAGGCCCAGCGCGACCGCGCGGACCCGCTCGAGCATCGGATCGTCATCATCGAACATCTGCGGATGCGCCATGAGTCAACGGTACGCCGTGGTGGGGTGGCACGAGACGGAAATACGCGTCTGGCCCAATCGGTTCATTCGATTGGGCCAGACGCGATTCAGCTAGTGCAGGATCGTCAGTTGAGGTTCACTGCACCAGACTCATCCGATTCGGTTGGGTTCGGATTTTCATTCGTGCCGGCCACTCCGGTTCCAGAATCAGCGAAGCGATTGCGGCTGCGGCCGACTAACGCATTCGCTTTCTCATACTCAGCCGGAGTGGCCAGTGAGACTCCGAGGTAGAGCACCAGACTGATACCCAGACCGATCAGCACTCGAGTCACCGATCCTTCGCCCCAGAACGACGGCAGAGCAATTCCCAGTTCGATGAGGAATCCATAGATGATGAATCCTCCGCCGCCGATGATCGAAGCAATAGCACCTGCCGAATTTCCTCGCCGCCAGAAGAATCCGAGAACCAAGGGGAAGAACACTCCTGCCGCCAACATCTCAGAGGCCAGAGCGAGCAGTTTCAAGGCACTCGGCAGTTGGACTGCGACGATGAATCCGATAAGGGCAGCGAGCAGAGTGGCTGCGCGAGCGATCCACACCTTCTGCTTCTCTTCGAAGTCACGGTGCAGAGCCTTAGTCGTCAGCTCGGTGAGGTAAAGCGATGACAGGTTGAGCGTCGTGCAGATCGTCGACATGATCGCGGCAGCGATGCCGATGAAGACGATCACGCCGAAGATCGGCAGGAAGTGGCTGGTGGCCAAGGTCGCAACCAGGCCCTGTTCCGGTGGCTCATTGAACGCTGCGATCGAAGCAATACCGGCAAAGACCACAAGGAAGTACAGGGGCAGGAAGTAGATCATCGCGTGCACCGTGACGTTGCGGGCTTCCCGTGGAGACTTCGTCGCCTGCAGACGCTGCCAAGCGGCGGGGTCAATGGTGAACGCCAGGCCGAAGGCGATGATGTAGCCGAGGTTCGGGCCGAATCCTTCCCACAGGTTGAGGAAGGCCGCGTCACGCTTGGCTTCGATCGTCTGGATGATCGCGTCAGGACCACCGGAGACGATCACGGCACCGACGAAGGTGACGATGAGACCCAGCATAAAGAATCCGAACTGTGCTGTCTCGGTGAGCACAACCGCTCGGAAACCGCCGATCATCGCATACGCCAGTGAGAACGCAATCGCCACCACGACGCCCCAGATGAAGCTGATCTCAAAGAAGACCATGAAGAATAGTCCGAGGGCCACCATCTGGCTTGCACCCCACACGATGAGGTAGATCGCGGTGACGATGGAGAGGACGGTTCCGGCGACTTTGTTGTATCGAGACGTCATGATTCCGTCTTGGGACAGCATTCCTGCACGACGGATGATCGGGCCCAAGAAGAAGAGCGCGATGACAGCAATGACAGTCGGACCGCCGAGGACCCACCATGAGCCCATGCCTTGGGTGTTCGCCTCATCGACAGAGATCAGCGCTGAATTTCCGCCGTACCACGTTGCGACGAACGCCATGGCGAGCATCCATGCCGGCATTGAGTTTCCGCCGAGGAAGTAGTCGGTTTCGGTGTTGGTCCGTCGCTTGTACACCGATACGCCGAGGAGGATGAGAAAGTAGGCGGCGAGAGCGCCTATGAGCCAAAGGGGAGACATCATTGTTTCCTTCCGCAGACAGTTCTTTCACCGTGAAACGAAATGCAGCCGCTTCTTCGCTTCACTACATTCGCCGCTACGGTTGAGGACTACTGTTCTGTCGTCGCCGCAGTTCCCTCAACTGCGATTCCCAGCGACTGAGAATGAAGATCGCGTGTCACCCATCGCCTTGTCCACACTGGAACCAGATCTGGCTCGAGCGGAGATGCTCTAGGCCCCTAGACGTCTGGAGGACCAATGACGGTGACCATGAACGGCAGCCCGGCGCTCGGTGATTTCGACGGCGTCGACCTCGACATGCTCATCCGTCAAGGTTTTCGTCCCGTGCCTGTCAGCGGCATCAGTTCACTGACTGCCGAGGTCATCGGAATCGATCTGGCTCCTGCCGAGTCAGATGAAGCCTTCGTTCCGGGTTCACATATCGAGGTGGCCATCCCTCTGCCGAGCGGTCCTGCGATCCGTCACTACTCGATTCTGGCTGACCCTGCGCGCAATATGCGAGTGGCGATTCTGCGGGAGAGCCAAGGCAGAGGCGGGTCCGCCTGGCTGCACGACAACCTCGCCTCTTGCACCTCCCTCCTCGTCCGCGGCCCTCGTGACACCTTCGGCTATGACGGAGACGGCCCCGCGTATTTTGTCGCTGGCGGCATCGGCATCACCCCGCTGACCGCGATGATCGCAGCGGCCGTCGCCTCGAATCGGGACTGGCATCTGCTCTATATCGGGCGTCGGCAGGAATCGATGGCATTCGCGGAAGCTCTCGTCGTAGAGTACGGACCAGAAAAGGTGACGATCCACATCACGGAGACTGCCGGACGGCCCGATGTGGTGTCCGTCGTCGACGACTGGGCGTCTGTCCGCACAGAGCCGACCACCGTGTACACATGCGGTCCGAATCCGCTGATGCGAGCTCTCGAGGTCGGCTTCGAACACCACCCCAACGTCTCCGTGGTCAGTGAGCAATTCGACGACGAGGCGGCTGTACCGACTCGCTCCATCTCTCGTTCCGGTGGCACCACTTCGGCGGGGTTAAAGGGGTTGAGCTCGGCCTCGGATGTCACAGCCGAAACTGCGACGTCGGGAAATGACAAGGACTTCGTCGTCGAGCTCGGGGACGGTTCCCAGATCGATGTGCCAGCGGGCTGCACGATCATCGATGCGCTCAACAAGGCAGGGATCCGCACCTTGAGTTCGTGTCAGAAGGGCACCTGCGGCACCTGCGAAACCGTCATCCTCGATGGACAGGCTGACCACCGTGATTCCGTGCTCTCAGCCGAAGAACACGCGGCGCAAGAGACGATGATGATCTGTGTCTCCCGCGCCTGCGGCAAACGCATCGCGCTGGACCTCTGAGACTGTGGACCGGGTTTCTGCACAGAAAAGTGCCCGGTGATGGCTGTGATCATCAGCCGTCACCGGGCACTGTGCGTGTCTCAGCTGCGAGCAGCAGTCAGGACCGCACGCTGTTTGACCAACGATGCAGCGGTGCGCACCTGCGGATAGAGAACGACATCGCGAGTGAGATGGGCAATCGTCTTGCCCTGCTCATCAGAAGTCGACCGCAGCACCTTCGAGACCTTCTGCGCCGTGGTCGACAGCTCGGATTCCGAGACCGCAGTGCCATCAGGTCGGCCTGCCTGCACCCTCAGCTCGAGCGCCTGCACCGACATGAGGAGCTCAACGCCGACAACAACTTCCACGTTGGCCACGATCTGACGCAGGTGCCGGCCGGCGTTGTTCGCCATCGACACGTGGTCCTCCTGATTCGCTGATGTGGGAATCGAATCGACCGAGTCCGGGTGGGCCAGAGTCTTGCAGTCAGAGACCAGCGCAGCAGCGAGATACTGCGGGAGCATGAAGCCACAGTCGAGACCGACCTGCTCAGAGTCGACCAACATGTCCGGCAACCCCCGACTGAGTGTGCCGTCATCGAGGCGGAAGATCCGACGCTCGGTGATGTTTCCGATCTCGGTGGCCGCGATCGACAGGAAGTCCGCAGCGAAGGCCACGTATTCGGCGTGGAAGTTCCCGCCCGAGACCGCTTTGAGGTCACGGTTGAGGTCAGGGAAGACCAGCGGGTTGTCGGTCGCCGCGTTGATCTCCCGCTCAATGATCCCGAAGGCGAAATCGAGGGTGTCAGCGATCGGTCCGAATACCTGCGGAACGCATCGCAATGAGTACGCGTCTTGGGGAGGCTGGCGCTGCGGGTCGCTGTCCCTGTCCCCCGTCGTCAGCTGCGAGTCGCTCATGTACTCGCGCATCCTTTCGGCGACTTGGATCTGTCCCTTCTGTCCACGTGCTTCGTGGAGTTCGGCGATGAAGGCGTCCCCGAAGCCAAGCAGTGCTTCGATCGACAGGCTGGCAGTCACTTCGGCAGTGTGGAGAGCACCTTGCACATCCCACGCGGCGAGCGCGGTTTGGGCCAGCGAGAAGGAGGTGCCGTTGAGAAGTGCGAGCCCGTCTTTGGCTCCGACGGGGATGCGCGCGACTCCCGCTGCGGCCATTGCCTCATGCCCAGACACGACGCGGCCGTCGAGGATCGCTTCTCCGGAGTTCTCCGGTTCGTCACTGCCGTCAGGGGCGGTCGTGAGCACGAGTGCGATATGAGCCAGAGGGATGAGGTCTCCTGAGGCGCCGAGCGATCCGTATTCGGGCACGGCTGGCCATACATCGGCGTTGAGCATAGCGACGAAGCCTTCGACGAGTGCCCATTGAATGGCCGAATAGCCCTGAGTGAGCGAGACGATGCGGATGAACATCGTCGCTCGCACGACCTCTTCATCGACGATTCGGCCAACGCCGGAAGCATCAGCGAGGATGAGGCGCCGGGAGAGTTCGGCGGCATCATCGGCCGAGGGGAAGGCCTGGCGTCCGGCCAGTGAGCCGAAACCTGTGTTGACGGAGTAGATCGCTTCGACGGGTTCACCTGCGCGCATCCGGGCAATGACGTCGTCGAGCCATGCACGCGATTTTGCACAATGGCTTTCGACCTCGGGGGCCAGACGAATGCGTCGGCGGAACCTCGCTACGTCGATGAGCTGATCCAGTGTGGCAGGTTCAAGGCCGATGACGAGGTCCTCTCCGGGGAATTCCTCCCGTGTGCAGGCCGTGGCGGTATCGATCACATTGAGTCCTCTCGGTTTGGCGGCACTGGTGTCCGTGCGTGTCTGTTGTAGTGGTGAATCATCGGTGGCGGCATTCAGAGCTGCTGCCGTTTTGACGGCAGGATGTCAGGCGGCGTGTGCTTTCAGCGGTACCTTGGCATAGCTCTGCAGCGTTGTATGAATGAGTCGTTCTGAAGGCCCTGTCGGCTCGAGTCGTGCGATGCGGGTGACAAAGGCGGAGAGGAAGGCGTCCATCTCCATTCGCGAGATCGGCTGGCCGACGCACTGGTGGATCCCCATCCCGAATGTCAGGTGTCCGCTTGAGTCCCTGTCGAACCGATAGACATCGGCATCGTCGCCCCATTTGCCTTCGTCCCGGTTGGCACTGCCGGGGAACACAAGCACTTTCGTTTCGGCCGGGATCTCGACGCCGGAGAGAACCGTGTCCTTCGACGTGGTCCGGTAGAACGCGTAGAAAGGGCTCTCCAGTCGGAAGGATTCGTCAATGGCGAATCGGACCAGCCGCGGGTCGGCGTGGACCTTCGCATATTGCTCCGGGTGACGAGCCAACGTATTGAGAGTATTGGTAATCGCAAAGATCGTTGTGTCCAGTCCTGCAGACAGAAGCGCTCTGACCAGCAGAGTCGCCTCCTCGGGGCTGATTTCGCCAGAGTCGGCGAACTCCCAAAGCTGGGCGCCCATGCCTGAAGGATCGAGGACTTCGCGAGCACAGTTGGCCAGCACCCAGTCGTAGGTACCGGCGGATTCTTCTATCCATCGTTTGGCTATTTCGTTCTGCGGACCGAAGGTCGCGAAATTCGCTGCTCCCTGAACGATGAGATTCTCGGCTCGTCCTTCGCGAGGAATACCGACTGCGTCGCCAAATACACGCAGCACGTACTGCTCTGCCAAACGTGCAGCATCAAATTCCCCATCAGCAGTCGAAAGGATCTCATCGATGACGGTCTTTGCGTAGGTAGCGAAGTCTTTCCTTCTCGGACGCAGACGCCGCGGGGTGATGACACCGTCCATGGCGGATCGCATCCGTGTATGCAGCGGCGGGTCGACCTCGAGGATCCCCGGCTGCCTCAGTGGCGGGTTGTGATGGATGTTGACACTGCCGACGCCTGCTCCGGAGATGAAGGTGCGATAGTCCTCTAGAATCTCGCGCACTTCGGCATCTCGACCGAAAGCGGGCACGCCATACTGTTTCAGCCAGGCAGCGGGACCAGCAGCTCGCAGTCTGTTCATGAATGGGTAGGGGTCCGAGAGGTTTTCCAGTGAGTACGGGTCTTCTTCAAGGACGGGGATACCTGGGATCTGACTGGCCGAGGTGTCGGTCCCGGCAGTGACAGAGTCCGTTGCTGAGTTCACCATGAATGACCTCCGTTGCTCTTTCTGGGGCGAACCGCACCGCACCAGTGTCGCTCGTCTGCGAGCGGCCTCGGCACGTACGGGTGCTTTCTCTGCAGACTAGGAACTCCGGTGACATCCGGCGAATCGAATTCTCAGCCTGCGGGAATCGGTCGGTCGAACTTCAGCAGACTTCAAGCAGTTCAGCGCGGAGTGCCTCGACAGCTTTGAGAAGAACCGGCTTGAGTGAGGCCGCGGTCGCGTTTCCGAAGCGTTCAGATCGACCCGCCAACGTGAGGGAGCACAGAACCTCGCCGCGCACAGTGACCGGGTAGGACAGTGCATTTGCGCCAGTGCCAAGCTCGGATTGCGAATAGGCGAACCCGTCCACACGGATCCTGTGCAGCGACGCTAACAGAGTCTCTTCTGAAAGCCGGGACTCGGCGATCACCTCGGCGATCACTTGGGCTGGAGCATGAGCGAGCAGAACTCTCTGCCCCGCTCCCCTATCCAGGGGCAGGACCTCGTAGGTTCGGAAAGCGATCTCCGCGTCTTCATCCGGGGCGACCTGGCGCAAGCACACGGCGTTCCGCCCTTCGCGCACCGCGAGCACCGATGTGCGGCCACTGCGGGCGCTCAGTTCTCTGAGAAATTTATTGCCGACATCAAGCAAGTGCGACCGAGTGGTCGCACCACCCGACCACGAACTCAGCCGGGAACTGGGCTGATACCGCCCGTCATATTCTTCGACGAGATCGAAGCTGCGCAGAGTCTTGAGATAGCGGTATGTCGTTGACAGAGGCAGCCCCAGAGCGGCGGCAAGGCTCTTGGCGTTGGTCTCCCCGGTTTCGGCGACGGCGGAGAGGATCCGCAGACCACGTTCCAGCGACGTATCGCGTCCAGCATCGTCGTGAGCTGCTTGAGGATTTCTTGTTGTATTCGCCCTCTTGTCGTTATTTGGCGGCTCTGGCATCGGGACCTCATGTCTTCAGTGAGCGTTCAGGTTCTGCGCCCGCTACTACAGCGATCATAGCCATTTGCTGTCATAGTCAGACGATCAGCCCGACAGGTTGCCGCCCCTCGAGCTCATCGATGACCGCTTGAGCTGCGGCGAGACCTGCGCGTTCGCGGGCCTCGACTGTCTGGCCGGCCAGGTGCGAGGTGATCCAGACGTTGTCGAAGTTGCGCGGCGGGCTGTCCGCCTGCATCGGTTCGGTCTCGAGGACGTCGAGGGCGGCGCCCGCGATCTGCCGCTGTTCGAGCGCAGTGACGAGAGCTGCTTCGTCGACGAGTGATCCCCGCGCGGTGTCGATGAGGAACGCAGTCTCCTTCATCGCAGCGAGTCGTTCGGCGTCGATGATCGGAGTGCCGGTTGCTCGCGCATGGAGGGTGAGGAAGTCAGCAGACCTAACGACGTCATCGAGGTCAGCGAATTCGATGGTCCGTCCCGCCTCGGTGTCGGGGTGGGATGTGCCGACGATGACGTTCATGCCCAAGGCTGCACTGATCTGCGCGGTCGCCTTGCCGCTGGGACCGTAGACGATGACGCCGAGTGTTTTTCCGCGCAGCTCCGTGCCAGCGGTGCGTGGCCACTGACCTGCATTGACACCGTTGATGACGTCGCTCAAATGCTTTGCGCAGCTGAGCATGAGTGCGAGGGTGAGCTCGGCGACGGCATGGTGATTCACCCCGGGAGTATTCGCCACACGGATACCCAGCTCCCGGGCTGCGGAGGTGTCGACGGAGTCGTATCCGACACCGCTGCGGGCGACGCTCCGGAGGTCGGCCGCCTCGGTGAGCATGTTGCGGGTGATCGGTTCGCTGGAGACGATCGCACCGACCGCACCGGCAAGCAGCTGTCGCTGCTCCGCCTTAGTGCGCGGGCCGGCGGCCGGGGAGTATACGGGGTCGAGTCCATGCTCCCGCAACAGGTGGTCGATACTGTCGCCGGGACCCAGGTAGTCAGTGGTGATGACGATGCGGCGGCACATGTTTGTGAGCCTAACGCAGCATCACCTCAAGGCCTCGGGCATTTCATTGCGTGCCACGGTGTTGATGGCCTCCTGCGAGTGCACGTGGACGACTGCGGCACCGAAGACGAGGGCTGCGTTTCTGAACGCCGGATACCCCGATGGTTCCAACCGCCATCACTCCCCCACCCTCGAGCAAACCAGGGCGTTCCCACGCGCTGAGAATTGCATTTGAGCACCCGGGAAAGCCGACCACATGATTGGCCTTTGAGAGAGTACCACCACAAAGGAGTGCCATGTACGAACCTGTCGTTCTCGCCCTCGGCCTGCTCGCATGCATGGCAGTCGGAGAAGTCCTCGCCACTATCACCCGCGCACGGGTGCCGTCCCTGCTGATCAGCATGGCTCTATACCTTGCTGCTGTCTGGTCCGGCCTATTCAGCCAAGACGCGGTCGACCAGCACACACTGGTTGCTGTTGGAAACCTGCTCACAGGGCTGCTTGTTATGCATCTTGGGACGATGATGCCTCTGCGGACTCTCAAGGTCCAATACAAATACGTGCTGGTAGCGCTGGCAGGAATGGTCGGCGCCGTTGCATTGGTCGTCGGAGTCGGGTCCTTCGTCATCGGCTATCACGCTTCTGTTGCCGGAGCAGGTCCGATCGCCGGCGGCTTCATTGCCACACTGATTTCGACAAACAAGCTGACAGAAATCGGAATGGACAACTTGGTGCCGATTCCTGCGCTCATTCTCGGTCTTCAGCAGCTGATCGGACTTCCAATCGCAATGCTCTTCCTTCGCAGATACGCACTCAAATGGGTCGCTAACGCGCAGTCTAAGTCCGTACCCGTCGGTGCGTCCGTTGGCGCGAGAGCTGCAGAAGACGGCCTTGCACCTGCTTCCGCCGGCACATCTGCAGATGAGTTTGAGCCGGAGCACGACGGCCCTCCGCCTTTTCTACCTGTACAGATCTATTCCCCTGCAGTCATCCTCGTCATCCTGACAGCAGGCACATTGGCAGCGATGTGGATCGGCGAAACCACCGGCGTCAGCTACACCCTGTGGTGCCTGGTCATCGGTTTTGTGCTTCGGGCCTGCCGTCTGCTTCCTGCCCGGTCACTCGATCACGCAGGCAGTTTCGGTTTCGCGACCACGACCGTGACATTGGTTGTCATCGTTGCCGTCGGCGCCGTGACTCCTCAGAATCTGCTCGAAGCACTGGTTCCGACTCTCGTGATCCTGGTTCTTGGCCCGATCGGCATCATGATCGGCGGCTCCATCACTGCGAAGCTGCTTCGTTTGGATAAGAGACTGGCAACACCGGTTGCTCTGACCGCACTGTTCGGCTTCCCTGGAGATTTCATCATCTGTCAGGAAGTTGCCGGAGGAGTTGCGCAGAACGAAGCTGAACGAAAAGCCGTTCTCAACCATATTTTCCCGCCGCTGTTGATCGGTGGCTTCACGACAGTCACAACGGGATCTGTTGTGGTTGCGTCGATACTCATGAGCACGCTTTGATCCGGCTTTCGTTTCACCAGTCATCGTCTGCCAGGTCACGACGGCTAGTGATGAATTGGCACCAATGATCCGTACTTTGAATTCGAAGGAGCCGAATTGCGCAAACCGCTTCATGTAACCCCCGACGTTAAAGAGCTCACCCGCGAGCTTCGCCGTGATCTTCATCGACACCCTGAAACCGGCACCGATCTGCCCCGAACTCAGGCTCAAGTCCTCAAGTCCCTCGAAGGTCTCGAACAGCTGGAGATTTCGACTGGGACTCGCCAGTCCTCAGTCGTCGCAGTCCTACGGTCCCCGCATTCGACTCCGGATTCACCTGTCATCCTGTTGAGAGCCGATATGGACGCGCTGCCTGTAGAGGAAAAGGTCGAGGTTGATTATGCGTCCAAAGTACCCGGAAAGATGCATGCTTGTGGTCACGACGTGCATACCGCTGGGCTAGTCGGTGCGGCACATCTCCTGCATTCGCACCGACACGAACTGGCTTGCGACATCGTGTTCATGTTTCAACCGGCTGAGGAGGAATTCGTCGGTGCGAAATGGATGGTTGAAGATGGCGTGCTGGAGAGCGCGGGCCGCCCGGTGACTGCGGCTTTTGGAGTGCATGTGTTCTCCGGAATGCTTGAACCAGGAGTGTGGCATCTCCGACCAGGTACGGTGATGGCTGGATGCGATGAAGTGAGGATTGTCATTCGCGGAATCGGTGGCCATGGTTCTGTCCCTCACCAGACGCTTGATCCGGTGCCGGTTGCTTGTGAGATAGGGCTGGGTCTCAATACCCTCGTCGCCCGAAAGTTCGGTCCTTTCGAACCGGTTGTCGCCACTTTGGGATCGATTCAAGCAGGAAACAACTCAGTGATCATTCCGGAGACGGCGGAAATGCGGATCTCTCTGCGCAGCTTCTCTGTCGAAGTGAAGCATCGCCTTCTCGACGCGGTCCAACAAATGGCACGGTCGATTGCTGAGGCATACGGCATGACTGCAGAAATCGAGATCATGCCCGACTACCCAGTCACGGTCAATGACGAGAAGGAAATAGTCTACTCGAAGTCAGTCATCGCATCTGTGTTCGGAGACGACAGACTTCGCGAGCTCGACGAACCGATGTCCGGGTCGGAAGACTTCTCTCACGTTCTGGCTGAAGTCCCGGGAACTTTCGCTTTGGTAGGCGCCCAGCCAGAAGGCGACGCAACAGAGACAAATCACTCGCCCCGCGCTTCTTTCAGTGACTCAGCGATTGACGATGTGACAGAGTTCCTGGCCAACGCCGCGTGGTTGCGCGAAGCCTAGCCCAGAACAACTCACCAACTACTACATGACGGCGGCCCAGCAACCT
>NZ_JAJB01000072.1:0-1512 GCF_000583215.1 Brevibacterium sp. VCM10 | reverse complement strand
CAAAGGGGGTTGGGACACCGGCTTCGGGTGTTACCGACTTTCGTGACTTGACGGGCGGTGTGTACAAGGCCCGGGAACGTATTCACCGCAGCGTTGCTGATCTGCGATTACTAGCGACTCCGACTTCACGTAGTCGAATTGCAGACTACGATCCGAACTGAGACTGGCTTTAAGGGATTCGCTCACCCTCACGGGTTCGCCTCTCTCTGTACCAGCCATTGTAGCATGCGTGAAGCCCAAGACATAAAGGGCATGATGATTTGACGTCATCCCCACCTTCCTCCGAGTTGACCCCGGCAGTCTCCTATGAGTTCCCACCATCACGTGCTGGCAACATAGAACGAGGGTTGCGCTCGTTGCGGGACTTAACCCAACATCTCACGACACGAGCTGACGACAACCATGCACCACCTGTACACCAGCTCCAAAGAGAAGAACTGTTTCCAGAACGGTCCAGTGTATGTCAAGCCTTGGTAAGGTTCTTCGCGTTGCATCGAATTAATCCGCATGCTCCGCCGCTTGTGCGGGCCCCCGTCAATTCCTTTGAGTTTTAGCCTTGCGACCGTACTCCCCAGGCGGGGCACTTAATGCGTTAGCTACGGCGCGGAGAACGTGGAATGTCCCCCACACCTAGTGCCCAACGTTTACGGCATGGACTACCAGGGTATCTAATCCTGTTCGCTCCCCATGCTTTCGCTCCTCAGTGTCAGTTACAGCCCAGAGTCCCGCCTTCGCCACCGGTGTTCCTCCTGATATCTGCGCATTTCACCGCTACACCAGGAATTCCAGACTCCCCTACTGCACTCTAGTCAGCCCGTACCCACTGCACGCGCAACGTTAAGCGTTGCGTTTCCACAGCAGACGTGACCAACCACCTACGAGCTCTTTACGCCCAATAATTCCGGACAACGCTCGTACCCTACGTATTACCGCGGCTGCTGGCACGTAGTTAGCCGGTACTTCTTCTGCAGGTACCGTCACCTTACGGCTTCTTCCCTGCTGAAAGCGGTTTACAACCCGAAGGCCGTCATCCCGCACGCTGCGTCGCTGCATCAGGGTTTCCCCCATTGTGCAATATTCCCCACTGCTGCCTCCCGTAGGAGTCTGGGCCGTGTCTCAGTCCCAGTGTGGCCGGTCGCCCTCTCAGGCCGGCTACCCGTCGTCGCCTTGGTAGGCCATTACCCCACCAACAAGCTGATAGGCCGCGAGCCCATCCCCGATCGAAAAACTTTCCACCAACCCTCATGCGAGGGCAGGTCGTATCCGGTATTAGACCCAGTTTCCCGGGCTTATCCCGAAATCGGGGGCAGGTTACTCACGTGTTACTCACCCGTTCGCCACTCATCCACCAGAAGCAAGCTTCTGGCTTCAGCGTTCGACTTGCATGTGTTAAGCACGCAGCCAGCGTTCGTCCTGAGCCAGGATCAAACTCTCCATAAAAAACTTTATGTAACGAATGAATCCCAGCAAGACAGCCAACCCCTCACGGGGTGAGAAGGTTGACCCATAAAA
>NZ_JAJB01000071.1:0-11187 GCF_000583215.1 Brevibacterium sp. VCM10 | reverse complement strand
GCGCGAGGTTGCTGGGCCCCCGTCAGGTGCCTGGGAGCGCGCAGTCGCGGCGGAATCGGTGAGAGACTGGGGATATGGCTGACCCAACCCGTATCGCTGTGATCGGAGACGTCGGTGGTCATTTCGGACCGCTCGTCCATCTCCTGGGAGAGCTCGGCGTGCGGTTCGGAGCCGAGATCGATTGGCCGGACGACCTCCATGTCATCCAAGTCGGCGACCTGGTCCACCGAGGCCCGGCCTCCGCTGAAGTCGTCGGCCTCGTCGCCGGTCTTCTGGAACGGGGTGTGTGGACTCAGATCGTGGGCAATCATGAACAGCTCTACGTCGACCGCCCGGTTTTCAGATGGAACGAAGTCATCGAGGAGACCGCCCAGGAGCAGCTACGGGGCTGGTGGGCAGATGGTCGCCTCCAAGCGGCAGCAGCTGTCACCGACGGCTCAGGCGAGGAGTGGCTGATCACTCATGCCGGCCTGACGGCTGGATTCTGGCGACAGGGGCTCGGAGCCCCCGACAGTGCCGAGGCGACGTTGGCGGCACTGAAGGAGGCAGCCGCCGATAGCGCGCTCTGGCATCCCGGGACGATGCTGCTCGGCGTCGATGACGATAATGCCGGCCCAGTGTGGGCGGCCGCAGGGACAGAGGTCTACCCATCCTGGCCGCGGCTCGAGGCCGAGCTGCCGTTCAATCAAATTCACGGCCATTCGAGTGCCTTCGATTGGAACCGCAGCCAGTGGTCGGCCGAGTCCTGGATCCAACCGCAGATCAGACTCGACCTCAATCACCGCCATGCAACTTTCGAACACACTGGCCGGCGAATCGTCGGAATCGACCCCTGCCATCTCGCCGAGGCGGCCCCGGTCTTCGCACCGTTCGTCCTCCACGGAGCAACGATCAGCTGAGAACCCGGCACTGGAGAATACCCTACGTGCTACCTGACGGTGGCCCAGCAACCTCGCGCGAGGTTGCTGGGCCACCGTCGGGTAGTAATTACCAGGAGATGACTTGGGGGACGCTGACGTGCTTGAGCCCCTCGAGGCCGAATTCGAGGCCGAAGCCTGACTTCTTCACCCCGCCGAAGGGCACGCGGGGATCGACGGCACCGTGCTTGTTGATCCACGTGGTTCCCGCTTCGAGCCGAGCCGCGACCTGCCGGCAGGCGTCGAGGTCCGTGCCCCACACCGAGGATCCGAGACCGACTTCGAGTTCGTTGGCCCACTCAATGGCCTGGTCGAGGTCGGTGTACTTGATGATCGGCAGCACCGGCCCGAACTGCTCCTCGGCCACCAGCGGATTGTCGTTGTCGATGTCGGCGACCAGCGTCGTCGGGTAGAAGTAGCCGGGCTGGTCGACGACGGGGTCGCCTCCCAGGAGCACGCGGGCTCCCCCGTCCTTGGCTGCGTCGACGAGGCGGGCGACGATGTCGTACTGCTGCCTGTTCTGCAACGGACCGAGGACGTTCTCCTCGTCCAAGCCCACGCCCATCGGAGACTGTCCGGCCACCTCGACGAGGGCCCGGCACACCTGGTCGTAGAGCGATTCGGGGACGTAGAGACGCTTCATCGCAGCACATGTCTGTCCGGTGTTGATGAACGCGCCCCAGAACAGGTCTCCCGCGATCTGGGCGGGATCGGCATCCTCGAGGACGATGCCTGCGTCATTGCCGCCGAGTTCGAGAGTGATGCGGGCGAGGTTGTCGGCGGCGGTGCGCATGATCGCCTGTCCGGTCTTCGTCGACCCGGTGAACATGATCTTGTCGACGTCTGCGTGGCTGGTCAGAGCGGCACCGACCGCTCCGTCTCCGGGTACGACTGCGAGCACATCGGCCGGCAGCACCTGGTTGACCACGGCCACGAGCGCCTGCACGGACAGCGGCGTGTACTCCGAGGGCTTGAGGACGACGGTGTTGCCCATCTTCAGTGAGGGCGCGAACTGCCAGACGGAGATCATCATCGGCCAGTTCCAGGGCCCGACTGCTCCGACGACGCCGACGGGACGGTAGTGGAGTTCGGCGTGGGTCTCACCGTCATCGACGAGAACGTCGGGTTCGAGCTCGAAAGCAGCGTTCGCACGCAGCCAGGCCGCGCACGCGCCGACTTCGAAACGGGCGTTGGGCCCGTTGAGCGGTTTGCCCTGCTCGCGGGAGAGCAGTTCGGCTAGCGCCTCGGCGGAGGCTTCGATCGCATCGGCGGCTTTGCCCAGCAGGTCGCTGCGCTCCTGGGAGGTGCGCGCGGCCCACGTCGACTGGGCCTTGCGTGCGGCGGCCACGGCAGCGTCGATCTCTGCCGGGGTGCCTTCGTGAGTGCGGCCGACGACCTCGCCGGTGGCGGGATCATGGATCTCGCGTCCGGCGGGGTCGACGATGGCGGCAAGAATTCCAGCGGTGGTGGTCATTTCGGTGGCGGTTGCCTCGGCGGTCATGGTGCTCCTTTGATCGGCGACCGGGTGGTCGGCGGCGGTTGGTGTGGTCACTTTCCGGCGGTGTGTACGGCTGTTTCGGGCGGTCGGAACGCTTACGTCATCCCAGGGAACCACCCGAACCGATTCCTGCATAGAGGTGCGGCGCGGACGAGCGGAGGACGATGGCCCAGATCGTGCCGATGAGCCCGGGGACGAGAACGATGGCCGGCAGCAGCCAGGACAGGACTGAGGTGCCCTCTGCGCCGATGAGGACATTGAAGTTGATGACGATGGCGACGAACAGGGCGAGCAGTCCGACCGCGGACAGGCCGGGGGCGATGACTCGGGTCCACAGCGAATACTCCCCCGACTTCGTGCGCAGGAAGCCGACGACGGCGAGCGCGGTCAGCGCCATGAGCAGGACGAGCCCGAAGGCACCCATGTTCGTCAGCCAGGTGAAGAGCGTGACGACGGGGAACAGCGGGTCATCGCTGCCGGAGCCGACCACGGCGAAGACGAGGATGATGACGAGGGCCAGGCCCGACTGGGTGAGGGAGCCGGCCACGGGCGCGCCGGTGCGTCGTGAGGTCCTGGCCAGCGACTGCGGAAGGACCCGGTCCCGGCCGAGGGCGAAGACGTAGCGGGCGACGATGTTGTGGAAGGCCACGAGTGCGGCCAGCAGCGAGGTGAGGAACAGCAGGTTGCCGAGGTCGACGAACCACACCGGGGCGTGTTCGCCGAGGAATACGAACATGAGGTCAGGTCCGAATTCCTGGGAGCGGCCGATGACCTGCGAGGCCCCTTCGCCGATGACCATCGCCCAGGCGGAGAACGCATAGAACACCGCGATGATGCTCACGGCGATGACGGTGGCCCGACCGGCCGTGCGACGGGGATCCTTGACCTCCTCGTTGTAGATGGCCCCGGATTCGAAGCCCATGAAAGCCGCGATCGAGAATGCCAGGGCCGCGCCGACCCCGGGGGCGAACAGCTGGTCGAACGCGAGCCCGTCGCCGGTGATGCCTTCGGGGCTGTGTGCGAGTCCGATGATGTCGAAGACGATGACGACGAGGAACTCCGCGCCGACGATGATGCCGAGCACCTTCGCGGAGAAGTCGACGCGCATCACTCCCATGATGCCGACGATGACCCAGGCGATGAGGGCGCAGACCCACCAGGACCAGGAGATGGCGAAGAGGGTGTCGAGGAAGGAGGAGAAGACGAAGCCGAACATTCCGGCGATGCCGATCTGCATGGCGTTGTAGGCCACCAGGGCGGTCATCGCCGCTCCCATCCCGGCGGGCTTGCCCAACCCCTTCGAGATGTAGGCGAAGAACGCGCCGGCGTTGTGGACGTGGCGGCTCATCGCGGCATAGCCGATCGCGAAGAGGATGAGGACGATTCCGAGGACAACGAAGGACAGCGGAATCCCGACCAGACCGGTGACGGCGAAGTTGCTGGGGACTCCGCCGGCGACGACGGTCAACGGCGCCGAGGCGGCGATGATCATAAAGACGAGAGCGGGGATTCCGATGCGGCGGGCATCGAGTGAAGCCGTGGCCGCGGGTGCGTTCCCGACGTCCGTGGAGTGCCGATCGGCGCCGTTGCTGATCGGGGAACCCAGGCCGCCTTTGGCCGGGTCCGAGCTGAGAGTGCTCATGTGATCCACCTAACAGTAAAAGAGACTACTGCCAGTGTGGACACCGCCCGCCTGCCGTGTCTTGGCTTTGCAGGCAGAGTTCTTGACGATTCGCGCATCCGCGCCTCGTCCGTTTCGGTTCAGCCGGGGTGGGGACCGGCTCAGTCGACCTGGGTCCTGCGGCGGTACCCGGCGGGCGGCTGGCCGACGGCGCTGCGGAACAGCCGGGAGAAATGGGCAGGATCACTCAGTCCCCACCGGGCGCCGATGGCGGCCACCGGAGTCTGACGCTGTCCGGGGTCAGCGAGGTCGAGTCGGCACTTCTCGATGCGCCGCCGCCGGATCTCCCCGGCCACGGTCTCACCGCTGCCTTCGAAGATCTGGTGCAGGGTGCGCACCGAGATGAAGTGGGCAGCGGCGATGGTCGAGGGGGCAAGCTGAGGGTCGGAGAGGTGGGCATCGATGTAGTCGGTGATCTCGGCCCACAGTCGCTGCCGTTCGTCGATCTCGCCGCCTGCGGCCGAGAGCTCATCGGCCATCACCGTGGTGAGCAGATCGACGACGTTGCCCGCCAATCGCACACCTGTCGCCCGGTTGAGGGTCGGCAGCATGGCCCCGGCCTGCGAGATGACCTGGGCGACGACCGAGCCGAGCTGATGGTCGGCACCGATCGGGGTGGCGGTGAGCTGACCGACGGTTCCGGCAGGAAGGTTGACCCGCGACTGCGGAAACATCATGACGTAGGACGAGAAGTCCGAATCGAAGCTGAGCGTATACGGTCGGGACGTATCGTAGATGGCCAGCGACCCGGGGGCCAGGGCCATCTCTCGCCCGTCCTGGACGAGCAGACCGTGCCCGTCGAGCTGCAGCGAGACCTTGAAGTAGTTCGTCCCGGCCGGGCAGCCGTGCGATTCCGATCGGGCTCGGGCGATCAGCTCGGGAGTGCGCAGGACGGCATGCGGATCGGCGTTGATCTGCGACATCACCACGGAGTCGTAATCGCGCGCGCTGATGCGACCCTGGAATCCGCCTCGGCGCTGGGGTTCGGTATCGAGGGGGACGAACGAGTCCGAGACCAGGCTCCGCCAGTCGTCGAAGTCGTTCGCAGTGTCTTCAAGCAACATCGTCGTCCTCAGTTCGCTCGGGCCCCGACCGCTGCGTCGAGGGCTCGTTGTCCGGTCACTCTATCCCCAAACGGCGGGGCAGTCACGACCTCGAGCCAGTTTACCGACCATTTGGTCATATATTTCCGGCAAGGATCCCTCCACCCCGCGTTCGTCGACCCTGTCGGATCAGCTCCGCCGGCCGAGTCGGGCGATGACATAGTCGAGCTGGGCCCGGAAGCCGGCGAAGTCGAATCCGTGCCCGCCGATGATCGCAGTGGTCTGCGCACCGAGGAGATACGTCAGGAGCACCTCGGCCTCGGATTCGATGTCGACCTCGCCCCGCAGCCGACCATCGGCGTCGGCCTCACCGAGCCAGGTCACGATCCACGCCCGCCAGAGCTCCATGGTCGCAGCGGTCGCGCGGGCATGATCGGGATTCTGGGCCACCTCGGCGAGATAGGACAGGACGACACGGGCCTCATCATGCAGCTCCGGCGTCACCGGGAGCATCTCATGGGCGAAGGAGCACAGCGCATCGAGCCCGCGCAGACCCGCCGTCGAGGTCGCCACCCTGGCGTTCGTGGCCTCGAAGACGTAGAGGTAGGTGGCCGCCAGCAGGTCTGCCTTCGACCCGAAGTACGACTTGATGACCCCATTGGCGAAGCCCGCCTCGGTCGCGATATCGCGCATCGTCGCCCCGTTCAGACCTTGGCGGACGATCAGGCGCAGCGTCGCCTGCACGAGGTCCAGCCGACGCTGGTCGTGGTCGACGATCTTGGGCATGGCTCCTCCACAGCGGTGCAGATCGGGTCTTGACTTTATTTCCTACGAGTGTAGATTTTAGCGTGACTCAGCCCACAGGCCCAGATTGCAAAGGTGCACCATGTCCTGCCATTCCTCCGCTCCCGCCGCCGAGGCGACCACCCCCTTCACCCTGCCGACCGAGGCCGAGATCGCAGCCGTCACCGCGGTGCTGCGCTCGGCCGGGCACTTCCCCGACTCCGCGCGCATGGCCTACGTCGGCCTGCTCGATCCCGTGCGCGGCACGGATCGGACCACCGCCGAGGTGGATCGCCGGTTCCGTGCCTTCATCCTCGACAAGTCCGCCGGCACCGCCCACGATATCGTCGTCTCGGCCACCCGTGAGACAGTCGAATCCGTCGCCGAGGTGGACTCCACCGAAGAGGGCGAGTTCCCCGTCATGGAAGAGGAGTTCGAGGTCGTCGAAGAGGTCCTCGCCGCCGATCCGACATGGCAGGCGAGCCTCGCCAAGCGCGGACTGCCCGTCGCAGAGGTGCGGGTGGCGCCGTTGTCGGCCGGGGTCTTCGAATACCCGGATGAGAAGGGGCGACGGATCCTGCGCGGGCTGGCGTTCCACCAGCAGCATGAGTCGGACTCGGCGTGGGCGCACCCGGTCGACGGGCTCGTCGCCTATGTCGATGTCACGAACCGAACCGTCGACCAGGTCCTCGATTTCGAGACCGTTCCGGTGCCCACCGAACACGGCAACTACACGGATCCCGAGCTGACCGGGCCCGTGCGGACTTCGCAGAAGCCGATCTCGATCACACAGCCTCAGGGGCCGAGCTTCACGGTCACCGAGGGCAACCACATCGAGTGGGAGAAGTGGTCGTTCGATGTCGGCTTCGACATGCGGGAGGGCCTCGTCCTGCACAACATCGCCTTCGACGACGGCGAGCGCCGTCGCACGATCCTCGATCGGGCGGCAATCGCCGAGATGGTCGTTCCCTATGGTGACCCCTCACCGGTGCGGTCGTGGCAGAACTATTTCGACACCGGCGAATACCTCGTCGGGCAATGGGCGAACTCACTCGAGCTCGGGTGTGACTGCCTCGGCGATATCACCTATCTGTCGCCGTGGGTGGCGAACAACCTCGGCGAACCTCGGCAGATCAAGAACGGCATCTGCATGCATGAGGAGGACGCGTCGATCCTGGCCAAGCATTCGGACCTGTGGTCGGGTGTCGCCTACACCCGGCGCAACCGCCGGTTCGTCGTCTCGTTCTTCACCACGGTCGGCAACTACGACTACGGCTTCTACTGGTACCTCTACCTCGACGGCACGATCGAGTTCGAGGCCAAGGCCACCGGCGTCGTCTTCACCTCGGCGCTGCCGACCGGGTCGACGGACTTCGCTTCGGAGATCGCGCCCGGTCTCGGTGCCCCGTTCCACCAGCACCTCTTCGGGGCTCGGCTCGACTTCGCCCTCGACGGCGGCAAGTGCCGGGTCGAAGAGGAGGATGTGGTGCGTCTGCCGGTCTCGCAGGACAATCCGCGCGGCAATGCCTTCAGCCGGTCTCGGACCGTTCTGGCCACCGAGCTGGCTGCGCAGCGGGATGCGGATCAGTCGAAGGCGCGGACCTGGGTGGTGACGAAGCCGGAGTCGACCAACCGTCTCGGCGAACCGGTCGGTTACAAACTGCACCCGACGGGCCTGCCGACGCTGCTCGCGGCCGAAGATTCGTCGATTCACCGCCGTGCCACGTTCGCGTCGAAGTCGCTGTGGGTGTCGCAGTATCACGAGGACGAACGCTATCCGACCGGGGACTTCCCGAATCAGCACCCCGGCCATGCGGGACTGCCCGCGTGGACGGCGGCCGATCGCAGCGTCGACGGGGAAGACATCGTCGTCTGGCACAGCTTCGGTCTCACCCACTTCCCGCGGGTCGAGGACTGGCCGATCATGCCCGTCGACACCGTCGGCTTCAAGCTGCGACCGGAAGGGTTCTTCGACCGCTCCCCCGTCCTCGACGTCCCCGCCCCCGAGTCCGGCTCCCCCTGCTGCGACTCCTGACCTCCCCAATTGCTACCCGACGGCGGCCCAGCAACCTGGTGCGAGGTTGCTGGGCCGCCGTCGGGTAGCACGGAGACGTCGGGTGGGACCGGAATTGACGATGCGCGCACAACCGTCGCCGACGGCTTGCCGAATCGTGCACACCTCGACCGCAGGCATTCCTCACCGGTGACCGGCGTCACTAGCCTGTGGCCATGACAACCGAGCAGGAGGCAGGCACTGTGGCCGCGAACATCACCACTCATCCGACGACTTTCCCCACCGAACTCCCCGATGACGACTTCGACTACATCGTCGTCGGAGCAGGATCGGCCGGGTGCGTGATCACCCGCCGACTCCTCGACGCCGGAAAGAAGGTCTGTCTCATCGAGGCCGGCGGGGACGAGACGAACCCGAACATCGACCACCTCAACAACCTCGGTCTCATCTGGCATTCGGCTCAGGACTGGGACTACTACACCACTCCGCAGCCCGTCGCGCTGGGCCGGAAGATCCATCTGCCGCGCGGGAAGGTACTCGGCGGATCGAATGCCCTCAACGCCGTCATCTGGGTCCGCGGTGACGCCTGGGACTACGACCAGTGGGTCGAATCCGGATGCCCCGGCTGGTCCTGGGACGAGGTCGCTCCTGTCTTCGCCGCGATCGAGAACTATGACGGCGAGATCACCGAGAACCGCGGCACCGACGGGCCGATGGATGTGCGCGTCGACTATGCACGCAACCCCCTGCAGGACGACATGTTCACGGCCGCCGTACAGACCGGCGTGCCCGTCAACGACGACTACAACTCCGGCACCGTCGAAGGCATCGGAAAGATCCAACTCAATGTCCGCGACGGCAAACGGCTGAACACCTGGCGTGCCTACCTCAAGCCCCGCCTCGGCGATGAGAATCTGACGATCCTCACCTCCGCTCACGCCCGTCGGCTTCTCCTCGACGGGACCGCGGTCACCGGTCTCGAGATTGATTTCCGGGGACGGGTCGGCACTGTGTCCGCCGACGAGGTCATCCTCTCCGCCGGTGCCCTGGCCTCGCCCGAGCTTCTCCTGCGCTCGGGCATCGGGCCCGCCGCAGACCTTGCCGAGGTCGGCATCGACTCGGTCGCCGATCTGCCGGGCGTGGGCAAGAACCTCCAGGATCATTGGCTCTCACCGGTCGTCTTCGCCACCGGCGATCGAGAGGTGCCGATGGGAGAGGTGGCGCCCGCCGAGGTTCACTTCTTTGCGAAGTCCCGCCCGGAGCTGCCGGTCCCCGACACTCAGCCGCTGTTCTTCTCCGTGCCGATGTATGCCCAGGATGCGGCCCCTGCCGCGCAGACCGGACCGGGGCCCGGCGGAGCCTTCACTCTGCAGGGCGGCCTGGTGCGTCCCGAGAGCCGCGGCGAGGTCAGGCTCAGCGGGCCGAACCCGCAGGATCCGCTCGTCGTCGATCCGCAGGTGCTCTCGGCACAGGCCGATGTCGACGCCCTCGTCGCCTCGGTGAGGCAGTGCCGTGAGATCGGGCGGGCCGAGGCGCTGTCATCGTGGCAGCCCACCGAGATCCATCCCGGCCCCGAGGTGGCCGACGAGGATCTCGAGGACTACGTCCGCGGGTCGGTCGTGACCTATCATCACCAAGCCGGAACCTGCCGGATGGGCACGGACGCCGAGGCGGTCGTCGACCCGGCCACGTTCGAGGTCCGGGGCGTGAGCGGGCTGAGACTGGCCGATGCGTCGATCATGCCGTTGGTGCCGACCGGGAATACGAACGCTCCGACGATCATGATCGCCGAACGCGCCGCGGCCGCTCTCGTCGGCTCCCCCGCCGACGGAATCACCGCCCCAGCCCCTCACTGACTCCCCTTATTGCTACCCGACGGGGGCCCAGCAACCTGGCGAGGTTGCTGGGCCCCCGTCGGGTAGTAAGAGGCTGGTATCTTCGAGGTCGGTGAGTGACCAGCTGATGAGAGGGACCGGAAGTGCACGAAGCTGACGAGTCGACTGTCCTCGCCCAAGAGCTGCTGGTGACCATCGGCACCGGCCTGCTTGCCGGTGGAATCTCCTCGGTCGATGTCGAAGACGCCCTGACCGGGCTCGCTCCCGCCGTCGGTCTGAAATCCATCAACGTCGCCGCACTGCCCAAGGGTCTCTTCCTCACCGTCGGGTCATCGAGCGCCACTAGGTTCGAACGCATCGGCGCCGATCTCCGTTTCGACCAGACCGCGAAGCTGCTCGACATCGTCGATGCCCTGCGCGCACGCCGACTCGGCATCGAGACCGCCAGCCGAATGATCGAGTCCGAGGTCTACGGCACTCCCCCACGCTGGCCCGCCTGGCTGACCTACCTCGGCGCACTGCCCATCGGCATCGGCCTGTGCCTGCTGCTCGAACCAGGACTGGTCAACCTCGCTTTCGCCGCCTTCGGCTCACTCATCGTCGCCGGCGCCCTGGCACTCAACGCCAAACATCCCAGCCTCGGTCCGCTGCTGCCGGTCGCCTCGGCGTTCATCATCTCTGTCATCGTCCTTGCCGGATACCGGCTCGACTGGCTCGAGAGTCCCCTGCGCACGATCGTCGCCACGTTGGCGCTGCTGCTGCCCGGCAGTGCCGTGGTCACCGGGCTGACCGAGATCTCCGCTGGCGCACTATCGGCCGGCAGCTCCCGGCTCGTGTCCTCCTCGGTGCAGTTGGCGATGTTCATCGCCGGAGTCGCCGGTGCCGCAGTCGTCACGGGTACCGGCGCCGAGGCGCTGGCGAACTCCCAGCTCACCGATTCCACGTGGTGGCTCTCCGCCCTCGGTGTGGCTGCCGCGACGTTGGGGCTCATCATCTATCTGCACACTCCGCTCGAGCACACCGTGCCGATCGTCCTCACCATCGCCGCGGCCGCGCTGGCTCAGCTGGGCATCGGTGCCGAGTTCGGTGCGGCTATCGGCGGACTGGCCGGTGCATTGACGGCATCGCTGGTGGCCGTCGTGCTCTCACGCCTGCCGAAAGGTCCGATCTGGCGGATCAGCTTCGTGCCTGCGTTCCTCGTTGTCGCACCCGGATCATTCGGCCTCCTCAACGCCTCACAGATCGAATTCGGAGACGGCGCTGGGGTTGCCGGCAGCATGCTCGCAGCTGCGACCACATTCTTCACCATCGCCATCGGCACGGTCATCGGCGCCGCCATCGCCCACGCGGTTGAGCCCAAGGACGAAATCGTCGCCTGAGACACCCTCAGAACTACCTGACGGCGGCCCAGCAACC
>NZ_JAJB01000070.1:0-17206 GCF_000583215.1 Brevibacterium sp. VCM10 | reverse complement strand
ACCTCGCGCGAGGTTGCTGGGCCGCCGTCAGGTAGTAAGGGGAGCAAGTCAGTGGGGGAAGTCTAAGTCGGTGAGGACCTTCTCGAAGACTCCGAGTCCGCGCTCGAGGTCCTCTTCGCTGATGTTGATCGGCGGGACCACGTGCAGCCGGTGGTAGTTGTTGAACGGGATGACCCCGTGCTCTTTGAGCGCCGCCACCACCGAGGCGACCTCAGGTGAGCCGCCGCCGTAGGGGGCCAGCGGTTCCTTGGACTCCTTGTCCCAGACGAGTTCGATCGCCCAGAACGCTCCGGTGCCGCGGACCTCGCCGACGTGCTTCGAATTCTCCGCAATCTGCCGCAGACGGGGGCCGATGATCGTCTCTCCGATATGGGCGGCGTGTTCGATCATGCCCTCATCGGTCATCGCGTTGATCGTCGCGACCGCCGCGGCGCAGGCCAGCGGGTGCCCGGAGTAGGTCAGACCGCCGGGGTAGACGCGTTCGGCGAAGGTCTCGAAGATCGCGTCATTGATGACGACTCCGCCCAGCGGCACGTATCCGGAGTTCACTCCCTTGGCGAAGGTGATGAGGTCGGGCACGATGTCGAAGTGCTCGAAGGCGAACCACTTGCCCGACCGTCCGAATCCTGCCATCACCTCGTCGGCGATGAGCACGATCCCGAACTCGTCGCACAGCGCCCGCACACCCTGCATGTACTCAGCAGAGGGCACCATGATGCCGGCGGTGCCGGGAATGGATTCGAGGATGATCGCCGCGATCGTCGCCGGTCCCTCGAGTTCGATGGTCCGGCGCAGGTGCTGCAGGGCGCGTTCGGTCTCTTCGGCCTCGGTGGCGGAGTGGAACTCCGAGCGGTAGAGGAAGGGTCCGAAGAAGTGGACGACCCCCGATTCTCCGGTCTCGTTCTCCCACCGGCGCGGGTCACCGGTGACGTTGACGGCCGTCTGGGTTCCGCCGTGGTAGGACCGGTAGCGGGCGAGCACCTTCGTCCGTCCGGTGTGCAGACGGGCCATCCGGATGGCGTGCTCGTTCGCATCCGCGCCGCCGTTGGTGAAGAACACCCGGTCGAGCCCGGCAGGGGTGCGATCGGTGATGAGGCGAGCAGCCTCGGAGCGGGCGGCATTGACGGTGGCCGGGCTGATCGTGCACAGCACATCGGCTTGGTCCTTGATCGCGGCCACGACGGCCGGATGCTGGTGGCCGATGTTCGTGTTCACCAGCTGCGAGGAGAAGTCGAGGAACTCCTGCCCCTCACCGTCGATGACCGTCGATCCCTGTGCGCGGGCGACGGTCGGCGGGTCGATGAGTCGCTGTGCCGACCACGAATGGAAGACGTGCGCGCGGTCGAGCTCCCGGGCTCGGGCGGATTCGTCTTTGAGCGCTGCCAGATCGGCGTCGCTGAGGTGGTGCACCATTGTCACCCTTTCACTGAAGTACCGGGGATGAGCGCGGAATCCGCGCCCGTGGGCTCATCGTAGAACACATTCGACTACAGTGACGAGCATGTCTTACAGGACCATCGTCAGCCCCGTCGAGGCCGAGATCGAGATCAAGAGATCCCGTTTCCTCGCCCGTCTCTGCCCTGCCGCGGATGAGGCCGAGGCGCGGTCCGTCATCGCCGAGGCGCGCGCCGAGCATCCGAAGGCCCGCCACCACTGTTCGGCGTTCGTCCTCGATACCGATTCGCGCACTCAGCGCTTCAGCGATGACGGGGAACCGGCCGGCACCGCGGGCGCTCCGATCCTCGATGTCGTCACCGGTCATGATCTGACCTTCGTCGTCGCCGTCGTCACCCGGTATTTCGGGGGCACCCTGCTGGGCGCGGGCGGGCTCGTGCGCGCGTACGGTCAGGCCACCTCGGCGGCCGTGGAGAGGGCCCGGATCGTCACCCGTCGTGAGCGCGTACCTGTGTGCGCACACGTCGACTATGCCCAGGCCAACGCCCTGGAGCGGGCGGCCGGGAACCGGGGGTGGACGACGCGGGCCGACTACGGCGGTGAGGTCGGACTCGACATCCTCGTTCCCCTCGCCGAGGTGGCCGATGCGCAGGCGATGTACGCCGACCTCACCGCCGGTCGGGCAGAGCCCGAGGTCGGTGAGGTCGAATGGGTGTGAGGCCGGGGATCGACGCTCGGATCAGCGAGAGCTGATCAGTCGAGCGCGGCGATCTTCGCGACCTGGGCGTTCGTGAGCATGACGAGATCCTCCGGGCGGATCTCGATCTCGAGACCGCGACGGCCGGCCGAGACGAACACTGTCGAATGGTCGAGCGCTGTGCGGTCGACGACGACCGGCACGGCATGGCGCTGTCCGAACGGAGAGACTCCGCCGACGGGGTAGCCGGTGCGACGTTCGGTCTCGGCGACGCCGGACAGCTGGGCCTTCTTCGCTCCGCGCGCGGAGGCCAGGGCCTTGAGGTCGAGCTGACCGGAGACGGGGACGAGCGCGGTCACGGGCTGCCCGTCGACCTGGATCATCAAGGTCTTGAACACCTGGTCGGAGCTGACTCCGAGCTTGTCTGCGGCCTCCGGACCGTAACGGCGGGTGGCGGGGTCGTGGTCGAAGCTGCGCAGGCTGTAGTCGATGCCTGCCAGGTTGAGCACTCGCACGGCCGGGGTCGCCGCGCTGGAAGTCTTGGATGCAACTGTCATAAGGGGGTAGTGCCTCCTGCCCGCAGGTCAGCGGGGCCAGGAGGCGCAGCTTTCACGGCTCCGTGTCCCCGCAACGATACGGACGGAATGTTGTATCGGTGCTGATAGGTACCCGCCCACAATAGGCGAAGTGGGCTTTCGGACGCCAATTCCCGTGACGTCAAGTGACTCGCCGGTAAGCCCGTCAGCCCCTGCGGCCGGGGAGGTTCAGCCCCACCCGAGCTCGTGGAGCCGGTCATCGTCGAGACCGTAGAAATGGGCGATCTCGTGGACGATGGTGATGACGATCTCCTCGCGCAGGTGATCGATATCCTCGGCGAAGTCGATGAGGTTCTCGCGATAGATGAAGATGTTGTCGGGCATCTCGAACCCGGCGACCCCCCGCTCCCCGATCGGTGTGCCCTCATAGAGGCCGAGCAGGTGCCGGTCACCGTCCTCCGGCCGGTCCTCGACGAACAGGGCGACATTGTCCAGCTGTTCGGTCACCCCGGCCGGCAGCAGATCCAGGGCTTCGCCGAGGATCGCGTCGAACTCCTCTTCACTCAGGGCCTCCATGCCTCCCACTCTAATAGCCCCGATCCCCTCGCCGAGGCGGCCGCACGAAACGTCGAAAAGCGCCGTTTCCGCCGTGTGACCGAGGACACCCCTTCTCGTTTTGCATTCCGCGAATCGGGTGGGATAAGCTTAACGTCGTTGCCCACGGGGAATCCGAGGACAACCTGGGCCCCCATCGTCTAGAGGCCTAGGACACCGCCCTTTCACGGCGGCGACACGGGTTCGAATCCCGTTGGGGGTACGGTGTAGGATCGTAAGGTCTTCCATCACAACAGCAAGGCCCTGTGGCGCAGTTGGTTAGCGCGCCGCCCTGTCACGGCGGAGGTCGCGGGTTCGAGTCCCGTCAGGGTCGCGGAGCATAAGGCTCTTCTTCGGAAGAGCCTTTGTTTCTCTCGGCATACTTGATGAGTATGTCGGCGGCTCGGCTCTGTAGCTCAGTTGGTAGAGCGTTCGACTGAAAATCGAAAGGTCACCGGATCGACGCCGGTCGGAGCCACAACACGGAAGCCCCGCTTCTCCAGTGAAAACTGGGAAGCGGGGCTTCTTCGCGTCTGCGCGCACCTCTTGAAATCCCAACCGACTGGAGTAGGTTGAAGATGAGTTCGATGACCCGCCCACGTCGTGGTGGCGCAGGGTGAAAGGAGAGCACGATGACGAACAATCCGACGATTCAGGAACTCAGCCACGAGGACAGGGCTTTCCCACCCCCAGCGGACTTCGCCGCCGCAGCCAATGCCCAAGCTGTCGAATACGAGAAGGCGGCCGCCGACCGCATCGGCTATTGGGAGGAACAGGCACAGCGCATCAGCTGGGAGACTCCCTTCGACACGGTCCTCGACTGGTCGGAGAAGCCCTTTGCGAAGTGGTTCGTGGGCGGACGGCTCAATGCCGCATACAACTGTGTGGACCGACATGTCGAGAACGGCCTCGGCGATCGCGTGGCCTACTACTTCGAAGGCGAATCCGGCGACACCCGCACCATCACGTACTCCGATCTGCTGCGCGAGGTCTCGAAGACCGCGAATGCCCTCACCGAACTCGGGGTGGGGACCGGCGACCGCGTCGCGATCTACATGCCGATGATCCCCGAGACGGTGTTCGCCATGCTCGCCTGCGCCCGCCTCGGCGCCCCGCACACGGTCATCTTCGGCGGCTTCTCCGCCTCGGCGATCGCCGATCGCGTCAAGGACTGCGGAGTCGAATTCGTCATCACCGCCGACGGCGGCTATCGCAAGGGCAAGCCCTCGGGTCTCAAATCCGTCGTCGACGAGGCGATGGACGACTGCCCCGAGGTGCGCAATGTCCTCGTCGTCCGCCGCACCGGCCAGGAAGTGGACTGGAATGACGACCGTGATCTGTGGTGGCACGAGGTCGTCGATCGACAGCCGGAGACCCACACCGCGGAGGCCTTCGATGCCGAGCATCCGCTCTACATCATGTATTCCTCGGGCACGACCGGAAAACCCAAGGGCATCATGCACACCACCGGCGGCTACCTCGTCGGGACCTCGTTCACGCATTGGGCGGTCTTCGACATCAAACCGGAGACGGACGTCTATTGGACGGCCGCGGACATCGGCTGGGTGACCGGCCACTCGTATATCGTCTACGGTCCGCTGGCCAATGGGGCCACCTCGGTGCTCTATGAGGGAACCCCGGACACACCGCACCGGGGACGGTGGTGGGAGATCGTGCAGAAGTACAAGGTCTCCATCCTCTACTGCGCGCCCACGGCCATCCGGTCGTTCATGAAATGGGGTCGCGACATCCCCGCCCAATACGACCTGTCCAGCCTGCGACTGCTCGGCAGCGTCGGTGAGCCGATCAATCCCGAAGCGTGGATGTGGTACCGCGAACACATCGGTGGGAACCGCTGCCCCGTCGTCGACACCTGGTGGCAGACGGAGAACGGCAGCATCCTCATCAGTCCCCTGCCGGGCGTGACCGAGACGAAGCCGGGTTCGGCGATGCGCCCGCTGCCCGGCATCGTCGCCGACGTCTACGACGATGAGGGCAATTCCGTCGAGCCCGGAAACGGCGGCTACCTCGTCATCAAGGAGCCGTGGCCGTCGATGCTGCGGACCCTTTGGGGCGATGAGGAACGGTTCAAGAAGACCTACTGGTCGCAGTACCCCGACGTGTACTTCGCCGGGGACGGGGCGAAGATCGACCGCGACGGCGACTTCTGGGTCCTCGGCCGCGTCGACGACGTCCTCAACGTCTCCGGGCACCGGATGTCGACCGCGGAGATCGAGTCCGCCCTCGTCGCTCATCCGAAGGTCGCCGAGGCGGCCGTGGTCGGGGCGAGAGACGAGATGACCGGTCAGGCGATCGAGGCATTCGTCATCCTCAGGGAGAGCGCGGACGACGGCGGGGACGATGTCGTGGGTGAGCTGCGGTCTCATGTGCGCTCCTCGATCGGCCCGATCGCGACTCCGCGCTCGATCATGATCGTGCCCGATCTGCCGAAGACCCGGTCGGGCAAGATCATGCGTCGACTGCTCAAGGACGTAGCCGAGAATCGCGAGGTCGGCGATGTCACGACTCTCGCGGACTCCTCGGTGATGGACCTCATCCAGAAGGGGATGAAGGAGAGCTGACCTCCCCGGGCGACCGGCGATTGACGAACCCGCCCTTGCGTGACCTACAGCACACTGATGTACTGTTGAGTAACATCTCGTGGGACCCGCTTGGGCGGGTTCGTTTCGGAACCGACGGCACTGACACCCAACTGCAAGGACGCATAGACATGACGCGTGGAACGACGATCGCCGGCAGCCGCACCCTCATCACCGGGGCCGGAAGCGGAATCGGTCGGCTCATGGCTCTCGAAGCCGCTGACCGCGGAGCCGCCGAAGTCATCATCTGGGACCTCTCGACTGAAAGCGGTGAGGCTGTCCGCCAGGAGATCGAAGCCAAGGGTGTTCGCGCCCGCGCCTACTCCGTCAACGTCGGAGACTCCGCTCAGGTCGCGTCCATCGCGCAGGACGTCGGCGACATCGACATCCTCGTCAACTGCGCCGGTGTCGTCACCGGAAAGAAGCTCCTCGACGCCGACGAGGCCGCGATCCGACGCACCTTCGACGTCAACACCCTGGCCCTGTACTGGACGACGAAGGCGTTCCTGCCCGGCATTCGGGCACGCAACCACGGTTCGATCGTCAATATCGCCAGCGCAGCGGGTCTGACCGGTGTGGCCAAGCAGACCGACTACTCGGCGAGCAAATGGGCCGCTGTCGGCTTCACCGAGTCGCTGCGGGGCGAGCTGCGCGCAGAAGGCAGCCGAGTCAACACCCTCGTCGTCTGCCCGTTCTACATCAACACGGGGATGTTCGCCGGCGTCCAGACGAAGTTCCCCCGTCTGCTGCCGATCCTCGAAGAGAACAACGTGTCCACTCAGGTCATCGACTCGATCGAATCCGGTCGTGAGCAGCTGGTCATGCCCTCACTCGTCCGGTTGGTCCCGGGCGCCCGTCTCCTGCCGACCCGCGCGTTCGACAAGGTCATGGACTTCCTCGGCGTCAACCAGACGATGGACCACTTCACCGGCCGGACCGGCAACGGCAGCTTCCGCAGCCGTCGTGCGGCACGCAGACGCCAGCCGGCAGGAGTCTGAGTCAGACTCACCCGGTGCGTCCCCGCCGCTCCCGCGCTTCGGGTCCACAATGGGAACAGGGGTACACGGGAAGGAGCCGCCATGGCGATGACCGATCTCGTTCTCGAGGGCGGCGGGGCGAAGCTGCCGGGACTGGTCGGCGCGGTCGAAGCCCTTGCCGACGGCGGCTATGACTTCCATCGGATCGCCGGCACCTCGGCCGGGGCCATCGTCGGCGCGCTCACCGCGGCGGGCATCGGCCCACAGAGACTGCGAGAGAGGGTCCTCGAACAGGACTTCACCGAGTTCGAGGACCTGCCTCCTGCGTTCCGCCTCGTCCCCTGGCTGGGCAGAGTGCAAGGACTGCTGGTGCACAAGGGGATGTATGTGGGGCAGGCGCTCCACGATTTCCTCGCCACGGCACTGGCCGATCAGGGAGTGCGCACATGGGGTGACCTCAAACTCGACGATCCGGGCAGCGCGATCCCACCTGAACGGTCATATCGACTCGTCGTCATCGTCTCCGACGTCTCCCGCGGCCGCATGCTCCGCCTGCCCTGGGACTACGACGAGGCCCTCGGCGTCGATGCGGACAGTCAGTCCGTCGCCGAGGCGGTGTGCGCCTCGGCGGCCAGCCCGTTCTTCTTCCGGCCGCGGGCTCTGCCTGCCCAACCGAGTGTTGCCGGCGGGGACTCCGTGCTCGGGGCCGACGGCGGCCTGCTCTCGAATTTTCCCGTCGATGTCTTCGACCGCAAGGATGCGTTTCCGGCGCGGTGGCCGACCTTCGGTGTGATGCTCTCGGCCCGGCAGACAGCGGCCGCGGAATGGCGGCCCAACGCGAC
Source organism: Brevibacterium sp. VCM10 (assembly GCF_000583215.1). Classification (NCBI taxonomy): domain Bacteria; kingdom Bacillati; phylum Actinomycetota; class Actinomycetes; order Micrococcales; family Brevibacteriaceae; genus Brevibacterium; species Brevibacterium sp. VCM10. The sequence continues at coordinate 9,565 of NZ_JAJB01000070.1, read as the reverse complement.
GACGTACCAATACGCGAAGTCCGTGCTGTCGACGATGATCAATGCCCACGACCGGAGGCACATCGATGACCCCTCGGTGACCGAGAGGACGGTGTTCGTCGACACCACCGGACACAGCAGCACGGACTTCGCCCTCACTGACGATGACAAGCTCGACCTCATCTCGTCGGGCCGAATGGCCGGAGAGAAGTTTCTGGCCCAGTGGGACTGGCAGGAGTGGAAGGACCGTTTTGACCGGAAATGATCCTGACCCCCATGGCCTGCGACCGAACGACGTGTCAGAATGAGGGCCCGACCTGATTGCGAGTGAAGGAGAGATCATGAGCGAGTTCGACGCGGATGCAGCAGACCGGCTGGAAGACGACCCCATCCTCGATGATCCCGAGCTCGACGAACCGACGGCCGATGAGTTGGATGATCCCGAACTCAGCGCCGCCGAGGCCGAGGCCGACCAGGTCGACGCCGACTCCGACATCGATTCAGACATCGATGACGAACCCGGCGAAGCCCCCGTCGAACCCGGTGCGGAGGGGCCCGAAGGGACCGGCATCGAAGGCGCCGACGATGTGCTCGTCGACGACGCCGGCTGGGAAGACGAGAACGAGGCCCCCGACCTCTCGGACGAGTTCAACACCGATCAGTCGCCCGCAGCGGAACAGGGAAACCGCGTCGGCGACGAGATGGTCTCCGACGGCGATGACGACTTCGAGGTCGCCGAGCTCGACGGGGATGACCTCGATGTCGATGCCCTGGCCGATGACGGGACCGAGCAGGTCTCGGTCATCGACGGCATGCCCGAAGTCATCGACGACTCGTATCAGGAGGACTGAGGCCGGTTCAGGTCGGAGAACGCCTGGTAGGACAGCACACTCGTGATCTCCGCCGGCTCATCGCCATCGAGGACGGCGAGCGACCGCATCGCTTCCGACATCGCCGCCCGGTAGAGCAGCGATCCGGTGCTGATCCGCCCGACCCCCGCCTCGGCGAGGATCGACCCTGGATATCGCGGACTGGCCAGCACATTCACCGGGACCCGGCTGTGGCCGGTGATCGCCTCAACTGTTGTGAGGTCGAGGTCCCCTGGGACGAAGACGCCATCGGCACCGGCAGCGGTATAGGCGTCGATGCGGCAGATGACCTCGCCGAGGCTGTCCCGGCCGAGCCAGAATGTGTCGATCCGCGCGTTGACGAACAGAGCGGGGAAAGCTTCCTTGAGCGCCGTCACCTTGGCCGCGAGGACTCCGGGCTCGGTGGGCAGGCCGCGGACTCCGGGAATCTCCTCGTCATGTCCTCATCGTAGGCCCGGGTCATTTCGGTGATTCCCGAAATGACCCGGCTTCGCGTTCTGCCGCCCAGCCTGGACTGCACCACGCATGGCCTAAGGTTGAGGGCGGGAGTTTCCGTCCGAGGTGAGGGGGCATGCGTGGCCGAATTGACAGAGGGCACCGAGGCGGCCGACCGACTCGAATCCGCACTCACCGGCCGAATCGATTCGTCCACCCTCGACGAGATCGCAGCACTCGCCCGGCAGGTGCCGCGTGCCGAGATCGGCCGCCTCGTCCACACCTCGACTCCGCTGCAGTCCGCGATGCTCTTCCGGGTGCTGACGAAGGAAGAGGCCCTCGATGTCTTCGAGGATCTGCCTCCGGCGTACCAGGCCGAACTCATCGGCAACCTCCGCGAACCCGAGGTTGCCGACATCGTCGACGGCCTCGACCCCGATGATCGGGCCGAACTCTTCGGAGAGCTGCCCGCCGGAGTCGCCAGTCGTCTGATGAAGGGGCTGACCCCGGACGAGCGGGCGATGACCTCGGCCGTCCTCGGCTACCCGAAGTCCGCGATCGGCCGCTACATGTCGCCGGAGGTCCTCGGCATCCACGAGGATTGGACGGCGGCTGCCGCGATGGAGGTCGTGCGCGCCCGCATCGACGGACCCGAGACCGTCTACCTCCTGCCCGTCGTGGGACCCGGCCGGGTGCTGCGCGGAGTCGTGTCCCTGCGCAACCTCATCGCCGTCGACGAGGACACGATCATCGAGGACATGGTCCGCGACTCGATCAGCACACATGCGCTGACCGACCGTGAGGAGGCCGCTCGCGAGTTCCTCTCCCACCGGCTCATCGCGATGCCGGTGACCGACCAGGAAGACCGCCTCGTCGGCATCCTCACCATGGATGACGTCCTCGACATCATCGACGAGGAGGACGCCGAGGACATCGCCCGCGGTTCCGGCACGGAACCGTTGGATCGCTCCTACCTGTCCTCGACCATCATGCGTCTGGTCAAGAGCCGCATCGTGTGGCTGCTCGTCCTCGCCGTGTCCGCGATCCTCACCGTCCAAGTCCTCGAAGTCTATGAGGACCGGCTCGATCAGGTCGTCGTCCTCGCCCTCTTCATTCCCCTGCTCACCGGTACCGGCGGCAACACCGGCAACCAGGCGGCCACCACCGTCACCCGGGCCCTGGCTGTCGGAGAGGTGCGCATCCGAGATCTCGGCCGCGTGATCTGGCGAGAGCTGCGCGTCGGGGCGCTGTTGGGTGCGGTTCTCGGCGTTCTCGGTTTCTGCGTCGCCGGCCTCGTCTACGGCTGGGCGATCGGCCTGGTCATCGGGCTGACGCTGCTGTCGGTGTGCATGATGGCCGCAACAGTGGGCGGACTGATGCCGATCATCGCGAAGAAAGTCGGGGCCGACCCCGCGGTGTTCTCCAACCCGTTCATCTCCACGTTCTGCGATGCCACGGGTCTCATCCTCTACTTCACGATCGCCACCGCAGTCCTCGGCCTGAGCTGATGACGCCTGCTGGGCCACCGCCTCAGCCCGACCAGGCCTCCCACAGTAGCGCGTAGCGACCGCCTGCGGCGACGAGGTCGTGGTGGGTGCCTTCCTCGACGACGCGTCCGTGCTCCATGACGAGGATCCGATCGGCTTTCTCCGCTTGACTGAGCCGGTGCGCGACGATGAGCGCGCCACGGCCGGCAAGGGCCGCCTCGGCGGAGGATTCGAGGGCATGGGCTCCGGCCGATCCCGCCTCGGCGGTGGCTTCGTCGAGGATCGCGAAGTCCGGGTCGGCCAGGACGAGGCGCGCCAGAGCGAGCGTCTGCTCCTGGACCGCAGACAGACGGACCCCACCCTCCCCGATCTGCGTGTCGAGGCCGTTGGGCAGGGATCGCGCCCAGCCCGCACCGACCGCGGTCAGGGCGGTGCTGACGTCGTCATCGGTCGCATCCGGACTCGGCAGGGAGACGTTGTCGCGCAGGCTGCCGGAGAAGGTGTGGACCTCCTGCGCGACCATGGCGATGTGCCGGCGCAGCGCGGATTCCTCCAGCGATCCCACATCCACCCCGTTCGCCGAGGCGACCCCGCCGTCGGTCAGCCGTGCCCGTCCGTGACCGGGGGTGGAGAGTCCCGCGGCGATCTTAGCCAGCGTCGTCTTCCCGGCACCGGTGGTGCCGACGACGGCAACATGCTCACCAGGGGCGATGCTCAGGTTCACGTCGCGCAGCACGTGATTGTCCGTATCCGGGTCCGCGTCGTAGCTAAACCACAGATCCTCGAGCACGAGCCACGGGCCGGCGGGAGCGGCCCGGGTCGATCGGCTCGGCGCGGTGGTTGCCTCGTCGATGACTCCGACCATGCGGGTCAGGGAGGCCCCGGCCGACTGGACCTGGTCGAAGAGCCCGACGAGGGCGCCGATGGGGTTGAAGAGGCGGTGGAAGACCAGAGCCGCCGTGGTCACGGCTCCGGCAGTGGACTCGCCGAACCAGACGAGGGCGAAACCGGCGATGAGCAGCAGGGAGAGCACGACCGCCTCAGCGCGATTGTTGCGGCCGAAGGCGCGGGTGAGGAACCGGAAGACGTCGATCGACAGGCCGCGGGCGTGCGCGGAAGCGGAGTCGATGCGACGCATCTCTCCGGCCTCGGCGCGGTAGGCGCGCAGGGTCGCACCCCCGGTGAGCCCGCCGAGGAGACGCCCGGCACGCCGGCCGAAGGCTGCGCGTTCCTCCTTGTAGATGGGTTCCGACCGGGGCAGATACCAGCGCAGGGTGAGCCAGTACATCGGCACGGCGACGAGCCCGACCAGCCCGAGGCGCCAGTCGATGGCGGCCAGACCTGCTGCTGAGACGAGGACGACGAGGAGGGATTCGACGACGAGCGGCAGCACTTGGGCGGCGGCCTCACCGATCTTCCGGGAGTCATCGGCGACGCGGGAGACGAGGTCTCCGGTGCCGGTGGCCTCGATCCGCTGGGATTCGAGGGTCAGGGCTGAGTCGACGACTTCGGTGCGCAGTTCGGCGACGACGGGCATGGCGATGCGGGCGAGCGCCCAGGCACCGATCCACGTGCCCGCGGCCCTGACGATGCCGGCGATCGCGACGGCGACGGCGCACGTCCAGACGAGTTCGGGGCCCGCTCCGGCGGGGAGTTCATCGACGAGGCGGCCGATCGCCCACGGTCCGACGAGTCCGGCCCCGGCATTGGCCAGTCCGGCGATGACGAGGAGGACGATCCAGCCGGTTCTGCGGCGCAGCAGCGGAGCCAGATGGGCAAAGGAGCGACGTCGGGAGGCGATCGTCAGGGTGGTCTGCGTCGGCGTCGTCATCGGGTCACAGCATCTTTGTAGGCGTCGGCGCTGTCCGTGTCTGCCTCGAGCAGGTCGGCATGAGAACCGATGAGCAGCGGGCCGGACGTCGGGCGATAGACGACGGTGTCGGCGGCGGCGAGGAAGGCCGGTGAGGAGGTGAGGATGATCGTGGCTCGATCCCGTGTCCGGCGGCGCAGGCGGCAGAGTCCGTGGGCGATCTTCGCCTCGGTGACGGCGTCGACGGCGGTGGTGGGTTCGACGAGGACGAGGATCTGCGGGTCGGCGTTCAGTGCACGAGCCAGTGCGACGCGCTGGCGCTGACCGCCGGAGAGGTTCCCGCCGAGCTCCTGGATCCGGTGGTCGAGTCCCCCGTCGACGAGGTCGAGCAGTTCGTCGGCTCCCGATGCTTCAAGCACCTCGGCCGGGATCGGCGGGTGATCGGTTGCGCGGTCGGTTGCGCGGTCGGCGGTGTCTGGACGGTCGTCGGCGACGACCATGGTGATGTTCGATCCGATGGTGCCTTCGAACAGGTCGACGTCGTGGGGTGCGACGAGCATCCGGGCGGGGCCGAGGGTCCGGGCGTGGGAGGTCAGCTCAGCCAGCAGCATGGCTGCGTCCTCGGCATCTTCGGAGACGATGCAGGTCAGTGTGCCGCCGGTCGTGGTGAGTTCGCCGGATTCCGTAGTTGCCGGCCATCCGGTGATGGTGATCCCGGTTTCGGTGGTGGTGACGCTGGGGCGGTTGTCGGCGGTGTTACGGGTGGTGGGGGCCGCCTCGGTGATGGTGTGGGTTCCATCGCGGGCGTCGTCCGGAGTGTCGATGTCGCCGAGCAGGCGGGCGATCCGTTCGGCTGCGCCGTGGGATTGGGCGAAGAGGCCGACGATCTCGGCGAGTGCGCGCATGGGTTCGGTGAGGAAGGCGGTCATGCCGAGGATGCCGATGAGCGCCCCGACGCTCATCTGACCGTCGATGAGGCGCAGGCCCGCGACGATGAGGACGATCGCGAGCACCGCGGACATCACGAGTGCACCGAGCCCGGCCAGGCGCCCGGTCCTCTCACCTGTGGCGATGCCTGCGTCGGCGGCCGCATCGGAGGTGGCGCGGTAGCGACGCACCGCCCACGGCTCCCCTCCCATCGCCTTGATCACGCGCAGTCCGTGCATGAGGTCGGACGCCGAGCGTCCCGCGGAGGCGACGGCGTCGAGCTGGGCGGTGGCCTTTGCGGACACCGAGCGGCCGGGCAGAGCGACGATGATGAGTCCGATGGGCACGGCGACGAGGACGACGAGTCCGGTCACGGGGTCGGCGATGAGCAGGAAGACCGCCGCGGTGATCATGCCCAGCACCGAGGCGATGCCGCGGCCGGCCTGCTGGAAGGACATGGCAGCGGTGTCGGCATCGGCGGAGGCGATCGAGAGCACCTCCCCCGATGTCCGGTCGGGTGGCAGGTGTGATGCGGTCAGGGCGGCGTGAGTGATCTCGACGCGCAGGGCGTGGGCTTCGTGTTCGCGGGCGGCGTTGGACAGGCGCGCGCCGAAGCGGTAGCCGAGGCTGAGGATCGTGAAGAGGAGACCGAGGCCGAGGACCGAGACGATGAGTCCGGGCAGCGAGAGCGGGATGATCGCGCGGTCGACGATGATGCCGATCGCCACCGGGACGAGGGCTTCACAGACCTGCCACAGTGAGAGCGTGGCGGCGCCGCCGAGCAGAGGGCGAATACGCCGGCGGGCGGATCGGCGCAGCAGCTGCGCCCCGGTTTCAGGGGTCTTCGGCACGAAGGCTACCCTAACAAATTCGGTGGGGCGGCGGGGCGGCTGGACAGCTGACTGCCAGGGCGGGACCCTAGGATGATTCCATGACTTCTCCGATCGATTTCGGCATTCCCGACCTCACCGGGCGTACGGCCCTCATCACCGGCGCGAACAGCGGACTCGGCCGGGTCACTGCCCGGGTTCTGGCCGGTCGAGGAGCTCATGTCGTCCTGGCCGTGCGCAACCGTGCGAAGGGTGAGGCCGCCGCAGCGACGATGCCGGGCAGCACCGAGGTGCGCGACCTCGACCTCGCCGACCTGCCCTCGGTGCGCGACTTCGCGGCGGAATTCACCGCACCGGTCGATCTCCTCATCAACAATGCCGGGATCATGATCCCGCCTCTGTTCCGGACCGTCGACGGATCCGAATCGCAGTTCGGGACGAACCACCTCGGCCATTTCGCCCTGACGAACCTGCTCCTGCCGCAGGTGCGTGAGCGCATCGTCACCGTCTCCTCGATTGCTCACCGGTTCGGCACGATCGACTTCGACGACCTCCAGTGGAGGCGGCGACCGTATCGACCGATGGCCGCCTATGGCCAGTCGAAGCTGGCGAATCTGCTCTTCGTCTCCGAACTCCAGCGCCGATTGTCCGAACGGTCGTCACCGGTGATCGCGACGGCAGCCCACCCGGGAATGGCGGCGACGAACCTCTTCTCCTCCAGCGATGACGGCTCCTTGGAGGCCCGAGTCAGCCGCGCGTTCACCCGGGTGGTCGCCCAGAGCGAGCAGAACGGGGCACGGCCGATCCTCTGCGCCGCTGTCGCCGACCTGCCCGGAGACAGTTACATCGGACCGACCGGTCCGTTCGAGATCCGCGGAAAACCGGGGTTGGCATCCCGTTCGGCGAGGTCCACCGACACCGAGGTGGCTCGCCGACTATGGGCGGTCTCCGAAGAGCTGACCGGGGTCGCTTTCCCGCAGGTGTGAGGCCTGCACTTCCCCGCTTCAGATCAGCGGAATGCCTGCTGACCGGTGATGTGGCGGCCGAGGATGAGGGTGTGGACCTCGTCGGTGCCTTCGTAGGTGCGCACGGACTCGAGGTTGTTCGCGTGCCGCAGAGGTGAGTATTCGAGGGTGATGCCGTTGCCGCCGAGCATCGTCCGGGCCTCACGGCAGATGGCTATGGCTTCGCGGCAGTTGTTGAGTTTGCCGACGGAGATCTGCACGGGTTCGAGCGTGCCGGCGTCCTTCAGGCGTCCCGTCTGGATGGCCAGGAGGGTGCCCTTCTGGATTTCGAGGGCCATGTTCACCAACTTCTCCTGAGTGATCTGGTAAGCGGTGAGCGGCTTGTCGAACTGAAGGCGGTTCTGCGCGTAGTCGAGCGCCACTTCGAAGGAGTCGCGGGCCGCGCCCATGGCGCCCCACATGATTCCGTAACGGGCCTCGTTGAGGCAGGAGAACGGACCCTTCAGTCCCGTGACCTCGGGCAGGACCGCCTCGGCGGGCAGTTCCACGTCTTTGAGGTCGATATCGCACTGGATCGACGCGCGCATCGACAGCTTCTGCTCGATCGGAGTGGCGGTGAAGCCGGGAGCATCGGTGGGCACGAGGAAGCCGCGGATGCCGTCGTCGGTGGCTGCCCAGATGACCGCGATATCGGCGATCGAGGCCAGGCCGATCCACCGTTTGGCACCGTTGAGCGTCCAGGAGCCATCGGAGTTGCGAGCAGCGGTGGTGGCCATCGAGGCGGGGTCGGATCCGGCGGTCGGCTCGGTCAGCCCGAAGCAGCCGATGATCTCACCCTTGGCCATGCCGGGCAGGTAGCGGTTCTTCTGCTCTTCGGAGCCGAATTTGTGGATGGCCGACATCGCCAGCGATCCCTGCACGGAGACGAAGGTGCGCAGCCCCGAGTCGCCGGCTTCGAGTTCGAGGGCGGCGAGACCGTATTCGACGGCTGAACGTCCCGGGCAGCCATAGCCCTGAAGGTGCATGCCGAGGAGGCCGAGCTCGCCCATCTCACGCACGATCTCGGTCGGGAAGATCGCGCCTTCGTACCATTCGGCGATGTTCGGCCGGATCCGCTCGTCGACGAAGGTCCGGACCTTCGCGCGCAGCGCCAGCTCTTCGTCGGTGAGGAGCCCGGTGAGGTCGAGCAGGTCGGAGGGGTCGACGGCGGTGTCTGCGGTGGCTGCGGTGGCTGTGGTCATGAGGGTCTCCTGGGACGTCGGGTTCGTCTTCAAGATTGCCATCGGAATTACTCAGAGTCCAAGAGGTAATATCATGGTGATTATTTGCAAATTTTTATCAATCTGGGCGGTGGGTGTAGGTCATGGAATTCAGGCAGGTCACGGCGTTCCTCGCCGTTGCCGAGGAACTGCATTTCGGGCGGGCTGCAGAGCGGCTGCACATCGCGCAGCCCGCGCTCAGCCAGATGATCCGTGCGCTCGAGAAGGACCTCGACGTCGAGCTGTTCGAGCGGACGACGCGGCGGGTCCGACTGACGCCGGCGGGTGAGGCGCTGCTCGAACCCGCAGCGGCGATCGGGACCCAAGTGGACGGGGCTCGGCGCATCGCCCGGGCAGCTCAACAGGGTCTGGCGGGCCGGGTCCGCATCGGATTCGGCGGCACGAGCGGCTACTCCATACTCTCCCAACTGGCCCGCGAGGTCGGCGAGCGGCACCCGGGCATCAGCCTCGACCTGCAGCCGCAGATGTACTGCGGGGAAGCCGCGATCGCGCTGCGCGACGGGGAGACGGATCTCGCGATCATCAGCCCGCCGGTGCCGGCCGGCGTCGAGGTCCACGTCATCCGGCAGGAGAGCGTCATGATCGCCATGCCCTCGGCGCATGAGCTGGCCGAACGGGAGTCGGTGAGCATGAGCGAACTCGCCGGTCAGCCGTTCATCTCCTATGCACCGTCGCACGGATCCCAGGTCAGAGAGGTGATGATGCGACTGGCCGACGACGCCGGATTTCTTCCGCAGGTCGTCCAGGAGGCACCCGATCCCTACAGTCTTCTGGCTCTTGTGGGCGCGCAGGTCGGTATGGCCGTCGTCGTCGAGTCCTCGGATCACATCCGCATCGACGGGGTGCGCTATGTTCGCCTCGCCGAGGGCGGAGATTCCTTCACCCTCGCCCTCGGCTGGCGCCGGAACAACCCGTCCGAAGCACTGGCGCGAGTCCTCAACATCGTCCAAGAACTCTTCCCCTCCCCAATTACTACCTGACGG